>CAZKFU010000245.1:0-2501 GCA_964552165.1 uncultured Acidimicrobiaceae bacterium | reverse complement strand
CGATGTCCTCGGCGGTGTGCGGTGCCTTCTTCAGCGGGTTCTCGTCGCGGGGCCATTCCCCACTTACCACCCGATCGATCTCCTCGCGGATTGCGATCATCGCCTCACAGAACCGGTCCAGCTCGGCGAGGCTCTCCGACTCCGTTGGCTCGATCATGAGCGTGCCTGCAACAGGAAACGAAAGCGTCGGTGCATGAAATCCGAAGTCGGCGAGCCTCTTCGCCACATCCTCGGCGGTGATTCCGGTCTCCCTGGTCAAAGGACGGACATCCACGACGCATTCGTGCGCCACGCGCCCACCTTCGCCCGAATAAAGCACCGGGAAGTATGGGTCGAGTCGACGGGCCAGGTAGTTGGCGGAGAGGATCGCAACCTGGCTCGCCCGCCGCAGACCCTCGGCGCCCATCAGCCTGATATAGGCATAGGAAATGGGGAGGATCCCGGCCGAGCCCCATGGGGCACCGGAGATGGGGCCGATCCCCGTCACCGGACCGGCCTCGGGGGCCAGTGGGTGATTAGGGAGAAACGGAGCCAGATGCTCGGCGACGCCCAGGGGGCCGACACCGGGGCCGCCACCCCCGTGAGGGATCGTGAACGTCTTGTGCAGGTTGAGGTGCCCGACGTCGGCGCCGAACCTCCCCGGCGCCGCCAACCCCACCATGGCGTTGAGATTGGCGCCGTCGACATACACCTGGCCCCGATGAGAGTGGATGATCTCGATCACCCGCCTCATCCCCCGCTCGAAGACACCATGCGTCGAGGGATAGGTGACCATGCATGCCGCGAGCCGCTCCGAGTTCTGCGCGGCCTTTGCCTCCAGGTCGGCCAGGTCAACGTCGCCCCGGTCATCGGTGGCCACCACGACCACCCGCATCCCCGCCATGGTCGCCGAGGCTGCATTGGTGCCATGCGCGCTGGCCGGAATGAGGCAAACATCCCGCTCTCTCTCTCCCCGGCTGCGGTGGAAGGCGCGGATGGCGAGCAGCCCCGCGAGCTCGCCCTGAGACCCCGCGTTGGGCTGCAACGACACCGAGTGATATCCGGTTATCGCCGCCAGCATCCCCTCGAGCTCGGTTATCAGCTGCCGGTACCCCTCGGCCTGCTCCAGCGGAGCGTAAGGATGGACACGTGCGAATCCAGGCCAGGTGATGGGAACCATCTCGGTCGTGGCGTTCAGCTTCATCGTGCAGGAGCCGAGGGGGATCATGGTGCGGTCGAGGGCAAGATCACGATCGGCGAGCCGGCGCAGATAACGCAGCATCTCGTGTTCGGTGCGATACCGGGAGAACACCGGGTGTGTCATGAACTCGCTGCTGCGACGTAGCTCGGGTGGAATGCCCTCGAACGCGCGGTCATCCGCCACGGAAGCACCAAACGCCTCGACCACCGCCCGCAAGGTCTCGTCATCCGAGGTCTCGTCGAAGCTGACCGCCACCTGGTCGGCATCCACGAGCCGTAGGTTGAGCCCTCGCTCCAAGGCGGCGGCCACCACCGACTCCGCCCGCCCGGGAACGGCCGCCGTCACGGTGTCGAACCACGATCCATTGACCACCTCGACTCCCGATTCGGTCAGCGACGCCACCAGGCCCGATGCCAACTCATGCACTCCGGTGGCGATGCCGGACAGCCCGTCGGGCCCATGCCAGCACCCGTAGAGCCCCGACATCACGGCCAGGAGGACCTGGGCCGTGCAAACGTTGGACGTCGCCCTTTCGCGCCGGATGTGCTGTTCCCGGGTCTGGAGGGCGAGGCGGTATGCGGTCCGCCCTCGGTCATCATGCGATACCCCCACCAGGCGGCCCGGAAGGGTGCGTGCCAGGCCCTCCCGGGTGGAGATGAACCCGGCGTGGGGGCCGCCAAACCCCATCGGGACCCCCATCCGCTGCGCCGACCCGACAGCGATGTCGGCTCCCCATTCTCCGGGAGGGGTCAGAAGGGTCAGTGCGAGAAGATCGGTGGCGACGACTACCAGCGCCCCAGCCTCATGAAAACGGTCGACGAGAAGGGAGTTTGATTCGATCGAACCGGAGGCTCCCGGGTACTGGAGAAGCACCCCAAAGGCCCGTCGGGGGTCGGAGCTGGAGGTCAGCTCCTCGACGGTGATGCCCACCGCTTCGGCACGCGTGGCCACAACTGCCTTGGTGGCCGGGAAGCAGTCTGGCTCGACATAGAAGGCGGTGCCTTCGGTCGTGGCGGCTCTTCGGCACATCGCCATCGCCTCGGCTGCCGCGGTGGGCTCGTCGAGCAACGAGGCATTGGCGATGGCGAGACCGGTCAGGTCGGAGACCATCGTCTGGAAGTTGAGCAAGGCTTCCAGCCGGCCCTGCGAGATCTCGGGTTGGTATGGCGTGTAAGCGGTGTACCAGGCCGGGTCTTCCAGCACGTTGCGCTGGATCACTGCCGGGATGTGGTTGTCGTAATAGCCAAGCCCGATCAACGATGTGAGTGTTTGGTTCCTGGCGGCGATGTCGGCTAAGAGATCGACGACCTCGGGCTCGCGC
>CAZKFU010000244.1:1643-2519 GCA_964552165.1 uncultured Acidimicrobiaceae bacterium | reverse complement strand
CGACGTGATCACGGCCGTCCCCCGCCCCGCCGCCGACCGGGCCGCCGCCTACGGCTTGGAGCCGATCGTCGTCGACGGCAACGACCCCGACGCCGTCTACCTCGCCGCCACCGACGCTCTCACCCGCGCCAGGCGCGGGGACGGGCCGAGCCTGATCGAAGCCGTCACCTACCGCTCCGGTGGCCACTCCCGGGCCGATCCGGCCACCTACCGTCCCACCGCCGAGGTGGAAGCGTGGAAGGAACGGGACCCGATCCCCGTCTACCACCGCCGGCTGCTGTCGCTCGGCACCCCGGAGGCAACCCTCAGCACCATCGAACGGGAGGTGGCCGGCGTGATCGACGCCGCCACCGCCTTCGCCAAGGAAGGTCCCGAGCCGAGCGCCGACGCCCTCCTCACCGAGGTGTACGCCGACGGAGGCTCGCGATGGCGGAACTGAGCTACCGCGAGGCTGTCGCCCACGGGATCGCCCAGGAGATGCGGCGTGACCCTGCCCTGGTCATGCTGGGTGAGGACATTGCTGCGGCCGGCGGTGTGTTCAAGACCACCGTTGGGCTCCTCGACGAATTCGGGCCCGACCGGGTGCGGGACACGCCGATATCGGAGCAGGCCATCCTGGGAGCGGCGATGGGCGCCTCGATGACCGGTGTGCCCGTGATCGCCGAGATCATGTTCTCCGACTTCATCGCGGTCTGTTTCGACATGCTGGCCAATGAGATCGCCAAGAGCCGATACATGACCAACGGCCAGATGAGCTTTCCGCTCGTGGTGCGCACCGCCAACGGAGGCGGCGCCCGGTTCGGCGCCCAGCACTCCCAGTCTGTGGAGAACTGGTGCATGATGATCCCCGGCCTCAAGGTGGTGGCGCCGTCCACC
>CAZKFU010000244.1:0-1633 GCA_964552165.1 uncultured Acidimicrobiaceae bacterium | reverse complement strand
CCAGTTCGCGCCCGGGCTGATCTATGTGAACGAGATGGTGATGGCCACCGCCGTGGTGCACGTGGTCGGGCTCATGGCCGCCTCCATCCGGGACCCCGATCCGGTGGTGTTCATGGAGCACAAGTCGTTGATGGCGCAGAAGGGTGAAGTCCCCGAAGGCGAGGTGGTCGACGAGTTGGGGAAGGCCCGGATAGCACGAGCGGGAACCGACGTCACCATCGCCGCCCTGGCCCTAATGGTTCCCCGCGCCCTCGAAGCTGACGATCGTCTCGCCGCTGACGGAATCTCGGCCGAGGTGATCGATGTGCGGTCGCTGGTCCCTCTCGACACTCAGGCGCTTCTCAGGTCGGTGGCGAAGACGGGACGCTTCTTCACCGTCGAGGAGAATCCCCGACTGTGTGGTTGGGTGGCGGAACTGGTCTCAATCGTCGACGAGGAAGCCTTTTGGGATCTCGACGGGCCCAGCATCCGGATCACCACCCCACACATCCCGCTGCCGGCATCAGCCTCCCTCGAGGACCTCGCTATACCGTCCGCTGACCGCATCTACGAGACCATCAGTAAGTCCGTGGACTAGGGAGTGAGGGATTGAGCTCCAAGACGTTGATCCGTGGTGGGTGTGTACTCACCCTCGGGGCGCGGACGCCCAACTATCTCGAGGCGGACGTTCTGGTGGAAAACGGCGTGGTGGCCGAGGTGGGGCGGGGCCTGCGCGCCCGTGACGCCGAGCAGGTCGACGCTTCCAACGCCATCGTCATGCCCGGGTTTGTCGACACCCACCGCCACGCATGGAAGTCGCTGTTCCGGAACCTGGGCCAAGCCGATCCGGGTGCGCCGGCCTCATCCGATGTCTACGGGCCCCTCTATCAGCCCAAAGACGTCTATGCCGCCACCATCGTGGGTCTGCTCGGTGCGGTGGAGGCCGGCATCACCACCGTGGTCGACTGGGCGGACATCGACCCGGGGGCGGACCATGTCGACGCCGCTCTTCAGGCCCACCGTGATGCCGGGCTGCGCAGCGTCTTTGTCCATTCGATGCCCGGCTGGAAGGGCAGCCACGAGGACGTCAAGGCGGGGCTTCGTCGTCTCGCCGCCCGGCAGTCACAGACCGAGGAGGCGATGACCACCGTGGCCTTCGGGTCACGCCACCTTGATCGGTCTGATCTCGATCGGGTGGCAGGAGATTGGGGGCTGGGTCGCGAGCTGGGCATGAGGATCCACACCCACGTCGGCTCCGACCCGGCACATCGTGGTCTGGTGGCCGACCTCGGCGGTCGGGGCTTGCTCGCAGATGACGTCACCCTCATCCACTGCTCCCATCTCGACACCGCCGACCTCGATGCCATCGCTGCTCACGGCGTGGCGGTGTCACTGGCCCCGTCTTCTGAGATGGCCGATGGCGTCGGCATGCCCCCCGTACAGGAGCTGATCGACCGGGGGATCCGTCCCGGCCTCGGTGTCGATAGCGAGCACCTCGCTCCCGGCGACATCTTCGCCCAAATGCGTGCTACCAACTCGACCCAGCATGCCATCCACTTCGACAAGAAGCTGGCGGGACAAGGCGGTTTGCCCAACCTGCTCAGCACCCGAGACGTGATCCGTTTCGCCACCATCGATGGTGCCCGGGCTGTCG
>CAZKFU010000243.1:878-2525 GCA_964552165.1 uncultured Acidimicrobiaceae bacterium | reverse complement strand
CGGTGGAAGGGCTGTCGCAGACCTCGGTGTGGCGTATCGGCCTGTCGCCGTATGCCGATATCGAGCCGGCGGCGGGATCGGTGGTGGATGAGATGCTGGGCTCGGTCGTCCCTGGATGGGGGGGCGCCCTCGCCAAGATCGCGGCTCTCTGCGTCCTGGGCACGGCGCTCCTGACGTGGGCTCTGCATTACCGGGACGCGGTGTGACTCAGTACTCGTCATCGGGGCGCCTCTTCTTCGAAGGCTGCACCCGCGGCGGCTCGCCCGGCATCTTGGGGTAGTGGGGCGGCCACGGGGCGTCACCAAGCCCGTTCTCCTCGTCGCGGGCCACCCACTCCAGAAGAGCCGCTATGTCCTGGGGCTGGTCATCGATGCTCCCCATCAAGTCACCGGTCTCCCGGTACCGATCACGATAGGTGTCGAGAGGAAAGTCCTCGATCTCCACGGTCGCCAGATCGGACCATGAGAACGGCGCCGACACGAAACCCGTCGGTCGGACACCGTGTGCCGAGGAGACCGTCTTGTCTCGGGCGTTCTGGTTGTAGTCGATGAAGATTCCCTTTCGCTCCTCCTTCCACCACGACGTCGTGACCAGGCCGGGGCCCCTCCGCTCCAGCTCGCGGCCAAAGGCGAGGACGGCGCGACGCGTCTGGAAGAAATCCCACACCGGATCGATCCGCACGTAGACATGGATTCCGCGGCTTCCCGATGTCTTGGGGTAGCCCGTGATCCCCAGCTCGTCGAAGAGTTCCTTGGTGGCAGCAGCGGCGCGTCGAACGTCGGCGAATCCGTATCCGGGGGTGGGATCGAAGTCGAACCTGAGCTCGTCGGGATGATCGGTGTCCTCGGCACGTACCGGCCACGGGTGAAGGTCGAGGCAACCGAGCTGTGCCAGCCTGATCACATCGGCCTCGGTGCGGGGCACCGCCATCCGGCCTGGGCGCTGGGAGGGAAAGCGGATCTGGACCGTCTCGAAGGGAGTGCCCTTGGATGCCCGCTTGTGATAGATGGGGTCTTGGTCAACCGTTCCCATGTAACGCTTGAGCATTGTGGGGCGCCCGGCGACACCACGAAGTGCTCCATCGGCGCAACCAACGAAATGCTCGACGACATCGAGCTTGGTCCACCCCTGTTTGGGGAAGACGACCCGGCCCGGGCTGGAGATCCTCACCTCCTCGCCGGCGACCTCCACTGTGGCGTGATCGGAGGCCATCAATCGCCACCGTAGCTTCTTACACTCGCCGTCGTGACCTCGGTGGCGACACCTCTCAGATACGGGACCTTTCGCGCCATGTGGCTGGCTTCGGTGTTCTCGTCCATCGGCTCGTTTCTCCAAGCTGTCGCTGCGGCATGGCTGATGCTCGAGTTGACCGGATCCAACACCTGGGTGGGCCTGATGGTGGCGAGCTCAACCCTGCCCCTGCTCTTCCTGGCGCTGGCCGCCGGAGCTCTCGCCGACATGTTCGACCGCACCCGAATCATGCTCACCGCCCAGATCATCATGGGTGGCTCGGCGGCCGCGATGTCGATTCTCTCCTACGCCGGGCTCATCACCCCGGGCTTGCTCTTGGGGCTGGGCTTGGTGATGGGCTCAGGGCTCGCTCTCAACCTGCCGGCATGGCAGGCACTGGTTCCCGACCTCGTCCCC
>CAZKFU010000243.1:0-868 GCA_964552165.1 uncultured Acidimicrobiaceae bacterium | reverse complement strand
CGCCCTCAACTCGGTGGCGTTCAACGTGGCACGCGCCATCGGCCCTGCGCTGGGAGGATTGGTGGTGGCGACGATCGGCCCTGAGCTCGGATTCGGGATCAACGCCTTGAGCTACCTGATCGTGATCTTCGCCATTCAGCTGGTGGGTAGGCGACTCGAGCCCTCGACGCCGGACGCGACCTCGATCGGAGACGCCATAGGTGTCGGTGTTCGCTTTGCCCGATTCACCCCTCCCTTCCGGCGGCTCCTGGGGCTGGTGGCCTTGTTTGCCGTGACCTCGGCCGTCGTGCAGTCGGTGCTCCCGGATCACACCAGAACACTCGGGGGCCAAGCCGGCACCTACGGCGTGCTTCTCGGGGCGATGGGGGTGGGAGCTCTCCTCGCTGCGGTGGTCCGACGCCCTGTGATGGAGAGGCTGGGCGAAAACTCGCGGAGCGTGACCATTGGCCTCTTCGGTGTCGCCGGTGTCGGCCTCGGAGTCGCCCCCGGCGTAGGTTGGGCATCAGTGGCGCTTCTGGTGGCAGGGGCCAACTGGGTGCTCACGCTGACGAGTCTCAATGCCACTGCCCAGCTCATGTCGCCGGAGTGGATTCGCGGTCGCGCCATGTCGTTCTATAGCCTCGCCTTCGCCGGGATCCTCCCCTTGGGAGCGATATTGGCCGGAATCCTCGCCGATGTGTCGGGGACGAGATGGGCACTGGTGATCATGTCTGTGGGCACCCTGGTGGTGGCCACGCTGACGAGGTCGTTCCGCGTCCCCGGGCTCACCGACGTCGAGACACCGGAGTTCACTGGGGCCGCCACCCCACCCGAGCACGAGGTGACCCTGGCCGGGGGCCCGGTTCTCATCCTCAACACCTGGACGATC
>CAZKFU010000242.1:896-2532 GCA_964552165.1 uncultured Acidimicrobiaceae bacterium | reverse complement strand
AGATCCGGGTGCTCGCCGGAGTTGGGCATCTGCTTCCCTTGGAAGCCCCGACCGAGTTGCGGGCAGCCGTTGAGGAGGTGATGCCGTGATCTGGTGGCTGGCCGGAGCCTGTGTCGTTGGTGCTCTGCCCGTCGGGCTCCGCTGGCTCCGGGTCGCACAGCGAGAGCACTATCTCCCCGTCGTCGGCCGATTCGCCTGGCGATGGTGGGCCTCCACGCCGGCGAATCTCGCCCTCCTCGGGTTGGGGGTGGCCGGTGTGCTCGGGTCCCTGTGGCAGGTTGGTGTCGGGTTGTTGACGGTTGCCTCCCAGGTGGGTCCGATCGGGCTCACCGTGAGGGGCAAGAGCTCGCCGTTGGCATGGACATCCCGGCTGCGTCGGCTGGCCGCCCTCACCGGCGCCCTGATCGGGATCCTCATCTTTGGTGGGGCGGTGTTGGGCCACCCGGCGGTGATGGCGGCCAGCTTGCTCCTTGCTCCGGTCATCGTCGACCTGGCACTGGCCGCCCTCGCTCCAGTGGAACGCTCCCTTGGGTCCAAGTGGGTGGACAAGGCAGCCCGCAAGCTGGTGGCGGTGGGCCCGGTGGTGGTGGCGGTCACCGGGTCATACGGGAAGACCACCACCAAGGGGTACATCGCTCACATCCTCTCCGGCTCACGCCGGGTGGTCGCCAGCCCGGCCTCTTTCAACAACCGCCTGGGCTTGGCCCGGGCGATCAACGAGAATCTGACCCCGGGCACCCAGGTGTTCGTCGCCGAGATGGGCACCTACGGGCGGGGGGAGATCGCCGACATGTGTCGATGGGTCAAGCCGACGGTGGGGGCGATCATCTCGGTGGGACCGGTTCACCTGGAGAGGTTCCGCACCGAGGAGCAGGTGATCGCCGCCAAGTCGGAGATTCTCGACGGCGCCGAGACCGGGGTGATCTGTGTCGATCACCCGCTGCTGGCTCGATTGGCCGCCGAGCGCTCCGGCTCCATGAAGATCCTCGAGGTCTCCACCGGCGATACCGGAGTGGTACGGGTGGTTGAGGGAAAGTTGATTGTCGACGGCTCGGAGGTGGCTTCTGCTCCAAACGGGGCCTTTCCCTCGAACCTGGCGGTGGCGGTCGGTGTCGGTCTCGCCCTGGGTCTGGACATGGGCGAGATAGTGGGCCGGCTCGACGACCTTCCCGTCCCCGAGCATCGCCAAACCGTCACCACCTCGGCAGCGGGGTTCACCATCATCGACGACACCTTCAACTCCAATCCGGCGGGGGCGAGGCGCGCCCTGCAGGTGCTCGCCGCCTCGGGAGGGACCCGTGCCGTGGTCACGCCGGGAATGGTCGAATTGGGCCCCCGTCAGGAGACGGAGAACGAGGACTTCGCCGCCGAGGCGGCATCTCTGGCCGATCATGTGGTCATCGTGGGGCGGACCAACCGCAGTGCCCTCATCCGTGGCGCAGAAAGAGGGCAGGCCTCGGTTACCGTCGTGGACTCGAGAGAGGAGGCGGTCGCCTGGACCCGGGAGAACCTCGGCCCCGGTGACAGCGTCCTCTACGAGAACGATCTCCCAGACCATTACCCGTGAGAGAAGATTGATGACCCGACCGCTGGTGGTGTTTGGCGGCCCCTCCGACGAGCACGACATCTCGATCCT
>CAZKFU010000242.1:0-886 GCA_964552165.1 uncultured Acidimicrobiaceae bacterium | reverse complement strand
CTCGGGCCCTCGACGAGGTCGACGTCGTCTACTAGTCGAAGGCGGGGGAGTGGTACCTGGTCGACGCCGGTCTCGAGGCAGCCGATTTTGCCGACGGCGTGCCCCGAAAGACACGGGAGGTCTCCTTCGTCGCCTCTCCAGGCCAGGGTTTCGTCCTCAAGAAGCGGCCGATTGGCCCCTCGGCGGTGGTCATAGCCTGTCATGGCGGCCCCGGCGAGGACGGGACTCTTCAGGGTCTGCTCGACCTGGCCGGTATCCGTTACACCGGGCCGGGTCAGGCTGCCTCGGCTCTGGGTATGGACAAGCTGGCATTCGGGGCGGCGATGGCCGCCGCCGGGCTGCCCACACTTCCCCGTGCCCTGGTGTCCACCGGGGACGAAGATGCCCCTGGGTTTGTGGCTCCGTACATCGTCAAGCCCCGCTTCGGGGGCTCCTCGATCGGTATCGAGATCGCCGGGGACTGGCCCACGGTGCTGGCACTGAAGAAGACCTCCTCCTTCTTCGACCAGGGCGCCGTGGTCGAGCCGTTCCTCGCCGGCAGTGGCGACTTCCAACTGGCGGTGAGGACCTATCCCGGTCTCGAGTTCTCGGCGATCGAGGCGCCTGCCCGCTCCGGGGAGGGCATCTACTCCTATGACCAGAAATACCTGGCCTGGGGTGGGGAGGTGAGCGGGGGCCGTCAGCTGCCAGCGCAGATCGATGACGAGCTCGAGGCGAAGATCCACGGTCTCGCCGGGCGCGTCACCGGGGTCGCCGGTCTTCGCGGCATCGCCCGGATCGACTTTCTCGCCAGGGACGGTGAGGTGTTCGTCAACGAGGTAAACACCATCCCCGGTTCCATGGCCGCCTACGTGTGGATCGACCCCCCTGTGAGCAGGGCGCAACT
>CAZKFU010000241.1:0-2536 GCA_964552165.1 uncultured Acidimicrobiaceae bacterium | reverse complement strand
CTTGCAACGGGTCAACCTCAGTTGAAACCAGCATCACTGCCGAGTCGACCACCACCGTGAGGTCGCAGTATGCGATGCTTCTCTTGATGGTTGTACTGACGACTCTGGGGCTGGTGATCCTCTCCGCGTGATCGTGTTGGCCCACCATGGCGGTCTGGTCGATGTCGCGCTCTTCGCGATCCCGGCAGCGCTGGCGATAGTCGCCCTGCGGTGGGCAGAGATCAGGGCGCGGCGGCGGGCCCAGGACGCCGGGGAAGAGAGAGTCGAGAGCGAGACCGAATGATCGCCTTCATGGAAGTCGGCTTGGGTGCGCCCTCGAGCCCCGGCCTACGCTAAAAGCATGACGATGCCGGTGGCGCATCTCGATCCGATGGCACCCTTTTCGGGGTGGCGCGCCCGCACCAGGGCCTATATCGCGCTCACCAAGCCCCGGATAATCGAGTTGTTGCTCATCACGACGGTGCCGGCCATGGTGCTCGCCGCCAGAGGGTGGCCATCGACCTGGTTGGTGGCTGCCACCCTCATCGGCGGCACGCTCTCCGCCGGCGGTGCCAACGCGCTCAACAGCTGGTTCGACCGCGACATCGACAGCGTGATGCGCCGCACGTCCTCCCGTCCCCTGCCCCGTCATGTGGTGAGCTCCCGCGGCGCTCTCTGGTTCGGGATCACGCTCGGGGTCGTCGGCTTTGGGTGGCTTTGGGTGACAACCAGGCCCCTGGCTGCAGTCATCGCCACCGCAGCCCTTCTCTTCTACGTCCTCGTCTACACCGTGGCTCTGAAGCGCTCCTCGGTGCAGAACATCGTCATCGGCGGTGCCGCCGGAGCTGCGCCGGCCCTCGTCGGCTGGGCGGCGGTGACGGGAAGCCTCCACCTCACCGCCTGGGTCCTCTTCACCATCGTCTTCTATTGGACACCTCCCCATTTCTGGGCTCTCGCCATCCGATATCGCGACGACTACGCCCGCGCCGTCGTCCCCATGCTCCCGGTGGTGGCCGGAGTCGAGGCGGCAAGCCGTCGGATCGTCCTCTATGCGGGGTTGATGGTGTTCGTCAGCCTTCTTCTCGTCCCCGTTGCCCCAATGGGGTGGGTCTATCTGGGGGCAGCCCTTGCTCTCGGGGCCTGGTTCATCGCGGAGTCGTGGCGGGTATTCCGAAACCCGGAGAGTGCCATGAGGCTCTTCACGGCGTCCACGGTTTACCTGGCAGCGCTCTTCGCCGCAGTGATGCTCGATGGGCTGCTGACCATATGAGGCGGTCTCTGGCAGCCGTGCTCCTGACTCTCGTGGCGTGCGCCGGCTCCGCCCTCGAGCCGGTCGCCATCATCGCCTCGAGCCGAGGGACCCTTGGGACCGGCCCTCAGCGGGTCCTGCTCAACCTGATCGACGTGGCGACCAACGAGGTGCTCTCCACGCCCGATCGAGAGGTCACAGTCGAGGTTTTTCGCCCTGATGGCGACAGTCTGGGTATCCACCGGGCCGCGTTTGTGTGGCTGGTACCAGATGTCGTAGGGCTCTACGAGGTGGAGGTCGACTTCCCGGTCTCGGGCCCGTACAACTTCGTGGTCGACGCCGACGGTCTCTCCACCTCGTCGGCGTTCTACTCGATCGTCGCCGATCCTTCCGTTCCCCAGGTGGGCGAGATGGCGGTGCCCTCGCAAACTCGTGTTGCCGCCGACTACGACGATCTCTCCGATATCACCAGCGACCCCGACCCCGACCCGTCGCTCTACCAGATGACCGCCGCCGAGGCGGTGAGCAACGGCACCCCGGCCGTTCTCGTCTTTGCCACACCGGCCTTTTGCCAATCGCAGGCGTGCGGGCCCATGCTCGATCAGGTCAAGGACATCAAGGACCGGTACCCCGACGTCGACTTCGTGCATGTCGAGATCTACGAGAACCTCGATGCTCAGAGCTTCGACGAGCTTATCCCGGTCACGGCAACCGTTGAGTGGGGCCTACCCTCCGAGCCGTGGGTGTTCGTTGTCGATGCCCGGGGTATGGTCGCCTCGGAGTTCGAGGGCGTGGTCTCGAGCGAAGCGCTTCTGGCAGCCATCGATTCGGTGCGGGGGTGAGGCCACTATGAGTTGGTTGGGCTCCGGGGGAGAACGTAGGATGCCGACCCGTGTCAACTGAGTCCCGGCGCCGACGCTTGCCCGCCCTCCTCGGGGTCTCGCTGCTGCTGACGGCCTGCGCGGGGATCGACGAGCAGCCACTGACGACATTCGACCCTCAGGGGCCGATAGCCCGCCGGCTCGATGACCTGTTCTGGATGGTCTTCTGGATCGCAGTTGCGGTCTTCGCGCTAGTGCAGGGGGCGATCATCGTCGCCATGGTGGTGTTCCGCGACCGCCACGGCCGGAAAGAGCCCAAACAGCTCCATGGAAGCCCAAAGCTCGAGGTGCTGTGGACGATCATCCCGGCGCTGATCCTTGCCGGAATCGCCGTTCCCACCACTCGGGCGATCTTCGACCTCACCGAGTGCGCCGCCGACGCCATGACGGTCGAGGTGACCGGCCACCAGTGGTGGTTCGAGTTCCA
>CAZKFU010000240.1:0-2538 GCA_964552165.1 uncultured Acidimicrobiaceae bacterium | reverse complement strand
TCGAGGTCGAAGCGGCCAGGGAGATCGGAACCAATAGAGCGGTGAGGATCACCATCGGGAGCGAGATGCCGTCGACACCGATGTACCAGCTGATCCCCCACGGCTCGTACCAGATGGCGCGCTCGACCTGCTGGAACTCGGCAGCCGGCTCGAACACCCAGAAGAGGTAACCGGCGAGGGCCAGTGGTATCGCCGAGAGGGCTATCCCGAGCGGGAGATGGATCTCGCGACGCTTTCCCGGGACCAGGGCCACGACGATGGCGGCCGCCACCGGCAGGAGAATCAGGGCGGTCAGCATCTCAGGTTCCCCCCGCCACCAGCCAGATCACTACGATCAAGGTCCCGCCGAGGAACAACACGCCATAGTTGCGGACGAAGCCTGTTTGCAGCGGTCGCACCCATTGGCCGAGACTTCGCACCAGCCGGCCGATCCCGTTGACCGCACCGTCGATGAGCCGGGCATCCACGTCGAACGCGCCCACCTCGGCAAGCCTCTTTCCCGGCGCCACCAGGGCTCGCCCATACCCGTCATCCACCCGGTAGGCCTGTTCCCAGATGCCCCACAGCGGCTCGAAAGTCTCCTCGAATCGTCGCCATCTCTCCAAGGGCCGGCGATAGGTGAGGAGCCCGACGCCGGCACCCACCAGGGCGGCGAGCACGGACAACCCGGCGAGCAAGGCGAACATCAACCATCCTTCGTCGGGATGTTGAAGGCTGACCAGCTCGAAGCTCGGCTCCAAGAAGTGCTCCAGTGAGGTCCGGAACGGAGTGTTGACCAAGCCCCCGACCACCGACATGACGGCGAGCACGATCAGCGGGATGGTCATGACCCGCGGTGACTCATGGGGATGGGCCGCCTCCTCCCAGCGCGGCTCCCCGAGGAATACCAGCACCCACTGGCGACTCATATAGAAGGCGGTGAGCAGGGCCGTGATCAACCCGACGATCCATAGAAGAGAGAACCATCCGCCGCGGGCGAACGAGGAGGCCAGGATCTCGTCTTTGGACCAGAAGCCGGCCAGTGGTGGAAGACCGGCAATGGCAAGAGTGGCGACTCCCATGGTCGCCGCGGTTATAGGCATCTTCCGCAGCAGCCCCCCCATCTTGTGCATGTCCTGTTCGTCGCCCATGGCATGGATGACGGAGCCGGCTCCGAGGAAGAGGAGCGCCTTGAAGAAGGCGTGTGTCATCAGGTGGAAGATCCCGGCGACATAGGCAGTCGCCCCGACCGCCAGGAACATGTAGCCGAGCTGTGAGATCGTCGAGTAAGCGAGCACCCGCTTTATGTCGCGCTGAGCGATCGCGATCGAGGCGGCCCACAGGGCGGTGAGCGCACCGACCGTTGCCACCACCGTCGAAGCAAGCGGTGTGAGCTCATATATCGCCGCCGAGCGGGCGATGACGTAGACCCCGGCGGTGACCATGGTGGCGGCGTGGATCAAGGCCGAGACCGGGGTCGGGCCTTCCATTGCATCGGGTAGCCAGACATAGAGAGGGATCTGCGCCGACTTGCCGGCCGCCCCGACCAGGATGAGCAGTCCAATCGCGGTAGCGGTGCCATTGGTCAACTGCTCGCCGGCTCGCTCGAAAACCCCCGCATAGGAGAGGGTCCCGAACGCCGCGAACACCAGCATCAGGGCGATCATGAACCCGAAATCGCCGATCCGATTGACGATGAACGCCTTCTTGGCGGCGGCGGGCGGGGCCGGCTTGGTGAACCAGAAGCCAATCAGTAGATAGGAGCAAAGCCCGACCAACTCCCAGCCAAGGAACAGCATGGCGTAATTGCCCGCCAGCACCAGGGTCAGCATCGAAGCGGCGAACAGGTTGAGATAGGTGAAGAACCGAGAAAAGCGGTCGTCACCATGCATGTAGCCGATGGCGAAGATGTGGATGAGGGACCCGACCCCGGTCACGACGAGTGTCATCAGTGCCGCCAGCGGATCCCAGTGCAGCTCGAGGTTGGCACCGATCGCCGGCATCCACTCCCACAGCAGGACGGTCACGCCGTGCTCCCCACCTTCGAAGAAGGGCAAGGCGGCGACGGCCCCTATCACGAATGAGGCCGCGACGGCGGCGGACGCGAGCCACCCGCTGAGCGGGCCCTTGATGTATCGCCCGAAGAAGTGCAGGAGCAACGCGCCTGCCAGCGGGAGCGCAATGATCAGCCAGACAAAGTCGCTCACGTAGTCCCCCTACCGAAACCGGGACTGCTTGAGCGCAGCGAAGGCGCAAGGGGTTCGACCCCCGTCGACGCGCTCGCTTCGCTCGCCGGCGTCGGTCCCCCCGCGCCGCAGGGGGACAAGCAATGGTTGTTGATGCGGAGCATCATCAACCTCGCAGCTCACTCAGTTCGTCAACCGAAGCCGAGGTGCGTCTTCGGAATATGGCGACGATGATGGCGAGACCGACCACGACTTCGGCGGCGGCCACAACCAGAATGAAGAACACCGCCACCTGGCCGTTTATGTCGTTCATGGCACGTCCTGCGGAGATCAGCGTCAGGTTCACGGCGTTCAACATCAGCTCGATGCACAT
>CAZKFU010000239.1:0-2547 GCA_964552165.1 uncultured Acidimicrobiaceae bacterium | reverse complement strand
GTCGTCGCGGTTGTTCGAGGTCGAGGATGTCCGCGTCGCCCACCTCTCCTACACCTACTGGTTCAACGGGCTGCGGGTGCCGGCATCGGCGCCGTGGACGTCGAGGGAGATCGACGAGGAGATGATCCTTGCCGATGCGGCCCGGGCCCGTGCCGAAGGCGCCGAGTTCACAGTGGTCAGCCTCCATTGGGGCACTGAGTACCGGCACCAGCCCAACGGTCGGCAGACCGATCTGGGCCCCCGACTCTTGGCCTCCCCCGATATCGACCTGATCGTCGGCCACCATGCGCACGTCGTCCAACCCATCGACAGGGTCGACGGCAAGTGGTTGATCTATGGCCTGGGCAACCTCCTGGCGCATTACTCGACGACGGCGCCTAGAGACGAGCTCCTGGTCACGGTAGAGGTCAGGGAGGGCGGTATAGGCCGGTTCCAGGTGAGCCGGCTCTCGGTGCTCCCGCTGTATATGGATCAGAGCCGGATGCAGGTCATGCCCAGTGGTCCCGCCTACCGGCCCGGTGACGCCGATGCCTCGCTGGCTTCACGGCTAGACGCCTCCTACGAGCGGGTGCTGGAGATCCTCCGCACCGGTTCGGGGTGGGGTCAATTCGACATCCTCGGCTGAGGCGTGTGCACCAGGGTGCGCTCACCGGAGTCCTCCGAACCCGCCTCCAATCCCACACAAACACGATTTTCGTCTGGGCGCGAAATCAAATCGGGGCCCGCGAAAACCAATCAGGAGTTCGATTTGCCAGCGGTGCACCCGACGTTTACCTTGCCCCCACGTCGCCGGGGAGACCCGGGGACGTCCCGGGACGGTGGGAGACCACCGCGACGGGTGCCGGAACTTCGGTTCGCCGAAGGAAAGGCATCGGTCCGAGAATCGGCCCGACGGGGACTTCGGTCGTCGCTCGGAACGGATGGCGGACCGTCGAATCCGGATTGTCGGATCCCGACACCTTCGGGTGAAGGAATCGGACATGAACGATTCACCGCCAAGGGGCTTCGGTCATTTGGCAAATCCCCCGAAGGGGGTCGGGTCCCCGGCCCGAGTCCCTTAGGGAGCGAGAACCCCGAGAGGGCGGAGACTTCGGTCGAGGCTCCCTCGGGGTCTCTCGCGTCTGACCTGCAAGCTGGCGACCGCCCTGCAACAACTCGGAGTCGAGCGTGGCGATGCGGTGGCGACATTCGCCTGGAACAATCGTCGCCACCACGAGCTGTATTGGGCTTGCGCCAACAGCGGGCGGGTCTGCCACACCGTGAACCGGCAAGTTCGACAAGAAGGTTGTTCGCCACCGTTACGCCGACTTGTTGCTGGATCAGACCTCGACCAGTTGACCCGAGGTGAGGTCGAGCACGAACTCCTTGGCGGATCGGGAGTCGGCGATGAAGAGCGCCAGGTCGGCTCCTTGCTCCCTGACCGTCCACCAACCAAAAGAGGTGTCCCCATTCTCGAGATAACGCAGCCGCGCCGCCCGCGCCGCCTCGATTGCCTCGCCCTCGGTCGCCGATACTGCCACCACCTTGGCGTCCGGCTCCGGCCTCTCCCGAATCTCAATGTATTCGACGGTCTCGAACATTGATACCTCCTTGCCGACATGATATCTCGGCCGAACAGCTCGTTGTAGGCCACGGTTCTAAGCTGGCCACATGGGCGCCTTCCACTCGACATGGGGCTACATCGCGGTGGCCATCAACGGGTTGGTGGGGCTGTCGCTCTTGGGCTACCACCTGGCCCGCCGCCCCGGCTCCTTGCACGGCGTCCTCGCCATCTCTGTCGGAATCGCCGTGGCTGCCCTCGTCATCCAGGTGGTGGGTGGTGTCATCGCCATGACCCAAGGCGTCGAGCCCGGCAACCAACACGTGTTCTACGGCGTGGTGATCGCTTTCACGCTGGCATTCGCATACATCTACCGCGCCCAGTTTGCCAAGAAGCCGGCGCTGGCGTTCGGACTGCTGCACCTGTTCATGATGGGCCTGAGCATCAGGGGAATCATGACGTTCGGGCATAGCTTCTAGAAAAGGAGACTCGCTTGCTGCTCGCCGAAAAGAAGCTGGTGATAACCGGCGTTCTCACCGACGACTCGATCGCCTGGCATGTCGCTCGCAACGCTCAGGAGCAAGGCGCCGAGATCGTGGCCACCGGGTTTGGCCGTGGGCTGAGGCTGACCGAGCGCTCGGTTCAACGACTGCCACAACCCTGTCCGGTGATCGAGCTCGACATCAACGACCCCGAGCACGTCGACGCTCTGACCGCCGACCTCGACGCTCGCTGGGGGAGGGTCGACGGCGCCCTCCATGCCATAGCATTCGCCCCAGACGACGCGCTAGGCGGCAAATTCATGACCACGCCGCCCGAGTCGGCGGCGACGGCATTCCTGACCTCGGCCTTCTCATACAAGACGCTGGCGAAGGCTCTCCTCCCGCTTCTCCAAGCCGCCGGAGGGGGCTCGCTGGTCACGCTCGACTTCGACAACACCCAGGCCTGGCCGGCCTACGACTGGATGGGCGTGGCCAAGGCCGCGCTTCAGGCCGTCACCAGATACC
>CAZKFU010000238.1:0-2551 GCA_964552165.1 uncultured Acidimicrobiaceae bacterium | reverse complement strand
CACACGGCGAGAAAGTCGGAGAACATGATTTCGGCGATGACCGGTATCCCGGTCATTGCCGCGCCCATGGCGGCGCCGACGATGGCCTGCTCGGAGATCGGGGTGTCGCGCACCCGCTCCGCACCAAACTCGTCGAGGAGGCCAACCGTGGTCTTGAAGACACCTCCGGCGGCGGCGACGTCCTCGCCCAGCATCACCAGGCTCGTATCGCGGCGCATCTCTTGGGCGATTCCGTAGGCGACCGCTTCGCGATATGTCAGTTGTGCCAACGTGACCCCCCGTCGGAATAGACCTCGGTCAGGAGTGCGCCCTCGCCCGGCTCGCGGCCGGCTTTGGCGAACTCGGTGGCGGCGTCGATAACCGCGGCCACCTCCCTCTCTATTGAACTGAGGTCGGCTTCAGAAGCTCCCAGCGAGAGCAGTCGGTCGTGATACATGGGGATCGGATCACGCGCCTTCCAGGCGTCCACCTCCTCAGGCGGTCGATACTTGCCGGGATCTGCCCTCGAGTGACCACCGGAGCGATAGGTGGCGGCCTCTATCAGCGATGGCCCGCGGCCGGCACGGGCTCGTTCGACGGCGTTGGTGGCAGCCAAGTAGACGGCGTCGGGGTCGTTGCCGTCGACGATCAGGGGTTCCAGACCATAGGCCGAGGCCCGGTCGGCAGCGGGATGGGGGACGGCGGTTATCAGGTCGATCGGCGTGTACTCCATGTAGAGGTTGTTCTCACAAACGAACACCACAGGGAGATCCCAGATGCTGGCCATGTTGAGGGCCTCGTGAAACGCTCCGATGTTGGTAGTCCCGTCACCGAAGAAGCAGACGGCGACTTGATCGCTTCCCCGCATTTGGGCGGACCAGGCTGCTCCGTTGGCGACGCAGAGATGAGCGCCGATGATCGCATACGAGCCCATCATCCCCTTCGAGACGTCCGTCAGATGCATCGATCCGCCCTTGCCGCCGAGCACCCCGTTCTCACGCCCGAGCAACTCGGCCATCGCTGCCCCCGGGTCCATTCCCCGCGACAAAGCGTGGGCATGGCCGCGGTAGGTGGCGAAGGTGTAATCGTCGGGTCGCATCGCCGCTCCAAATCCGCTGGCGACGGCCTCCTGACCGAGAGAGAGGTGCGTCGTCCCCTTGACCAGGTTTTGCAGGAACAGGTCGTGTGCCCGCGCACCGAACTGCCGGAGCAGATGGAGACTGCGATACATTCCCTGACGTCGGCCCAGCTCGATGTCGGCGTCGGCCATCGAGGAGTCCACAGGAGGAGGCAGCCGCGGCTTCCTCTGCGAGTAGTCGTGCAGGGGATCAGTAAGCATTGGCCACCATGAGCTCCTCACAAGGGAAGAGGGTGATGACCTTGCATCCGTCGGCGGTTACCACCACCTCCTCCTCGATGCGCGCCGCTGACCGTCCATCGCCCGCCGGGGCATAGGTCTCGAGGGCGAAGACCATCCCCTCCTGGATCTCAACCGGTGAATCCAACGAGTTCAGCCGGCTGATGATGGGACGCTCGTGTAGTCCCACGCCGACCCCATGGCCGAACTGCAGACCGAACGCATCCATCTCGTCGGTGAACCCAAACTCCTCGGCCCGGGGCCAGACCTTGGCGATCTGATCTGTGGAGGCTCCGGGCTTGACGAGGTCGATGGCGGCGTCCATCCACTCCCGTGACTTGGCAAAGGCGTCGCGCTGGGCCTGCGTGGCTCTGCCGACGACAAACGTCCGGTAATAGCACGTCCGATAACCGTTGAATACGTGGATGATGTCGAAGTAGGCCTGGTCACCTGGTCGGATCAGGCGATCAGTGAAGACATGGGGATGGGGGCTGCACCGCTCCCCGGCGATCGAGTTGATGGCCTCCACGAACTCCGAGCCCATCTCGAATAGTCGGGCGTGGGCATAACCCACCACATCGGACTCCCTGATTCCCGGCTTGAGCATCTCGAAGATGCCTTGATAAACCCCATCGACCATGGAGCAGGCCTGGGTGAGAAGGATGATCTCGTCGGGGCTCTTGATCTCCCGGGCGCGCATCATCGCCTGCTGTCCGTCGACCACGTTGAGGCCAGCGGCCTGAAGGGAGAGGAAGACGCTGGTCTCGGCGAGGTCCACTCCAAGCCGCTCCCCGGCTAGACCCTCCGACTCGAGGACCGCCTTGAGCTCCTTTGCCGCACCCGAATGGAGTCCGGTCTCGGGGCCGATCGCTCCCTGAAGGCCTGTGTTTCCCCCCACCGAGTTCTCCGCGTCGTACATGTGAGGAAGCTGGAGCCGGTGGGCTTTGGCGGCAGATCCGAAATCCCAGACGCGGGGTCTCCCCTCGCGGGTGACGAGGGCGTAGCGCTCCCCCTTGTTGAACGCCCAGTATCCGATCTGGGTGGAGGTGGCGTACCGGATGTTCGAGGTCTCGAACAGGAGCACTGCTCCGAGATCGAATTCCTCCAACATGCGGCGCACCCGGGCGATCCGGTGCTGGCGCAAACGCTCGAAATCGACTCGCACCTCCCAATCGACTCCCATCACTCCGGGGGCTGGGCTGGTAGCTACCGGAA
>CAZKFU010000237.1:0-2570 GCA_964552165.1 uncultured Acidimicrobiaceae bacterium | reverse complement strand
TCACGCCGGTCCGATCGACCGCCTGGCGCGTTTCCGGGAGCAGATTCAGGGTGATATTGAACCGAGAAGGCTCCGGCCTCGACAAGGCTCATGCCTTCCAAGGTGCCATCGTTGAGGTTCTGGTGAGTGGGCGCCACCGGGCCGAACTCGGTCTCGACGACCACTGGGAGGAGGTCCTTGTTGACCAATGCCCGGCGTGGCGGCGGCTCTGAGGAGGCCAGAGCCCAGAGATCGACTGCAAAACCATGATTCTGCGAGGTGATCTCCACCACACCGTCGACCATGCGGCGCACCGGGTGATTGGCCCCGTGATGACCGAATGGCAGCTTGAACGTTCCGGCACCGACAGCGCGACCCAGCACCTGATGCCCGAGACAGATCCCAAAGATCGGTATCTCACCCAGCAGCTCGGCCACGGTGTCGGTCACGGCCGTCAGCGGCTCTGGATCACCGGGACCATTTGATAGGAAGAGACCATTGGGCTGGTGGGCGAGGATCTCTGCGGCAGGGCAACTCGATGGCACCACCACGACATCGAGTCCTCTCTCTGACAGCCTGACCGTGATCTCTCTCTTGAGCCCCAAGTCGACCGCCACCACCTTGCCTCGGCGCTCCCCGACAGCGGGCACTACATAAGCCTGCGTGGTGGAGACTCCGGAAGCGAGATCGCGCCCTTCCATGGCGGGCGCCGCCGCCGCCAGCGCCTCGAGCTCGGTTTCGTCGACATCTCCTCCTATCGCCACCGGCATCGCCCCTCGGTCACGCAGGTACCGGGTGAGCCGTCGGGTGTCGATCCCGCCAATGGCGATGACGCCGTTTTCCCGTAGGTAGTCACCAAGTGATCCCTGCGATCTCCAACTCGACGGGGTGGCGGTGATCGACCTGACGACGAACCCCGACACCCACGGACGGTCGGCCTGCTCGTCGTCAGCATTCATCCCATAGTTGCCGAGATGGGCGGCTGTCATTACGACTACTTGACCCGCATATGAGGGATCGGTGATGATCTCCTGATAACCGGTCATCGCAGTGTTGAACACAGCCTCCCCTACGGCGACGCCGGGGGCGCCGACCATCGACCCGCGAAACACCTCTCCCTCGGCGGTTACGAGAGCGCCCGGTGTGCTCATGGTGCGGGGTCTCCCCCAAAGGCAACTCGACCCGCGGAGATCGTGGTCTTGACCCTGCCGAGGAGCTCGGTGCCCAGGAACGGGCTGTTAGACGACCGGGAACGCGGGGGCCCGTAGGTCCAAAGCTCCTTCGGATCGAACACGACGAGGTTGGCAGGAGCCCCCTGCGCCACTGGCTTTCCCTGATCGGGGAGCATCGCGATGCGCGCCGGGGCGACCGACATTCTCTCGAAGAACAGCTCCTGATCCAGTCTGGCGTGTTCGTTTACCAATGCTGCAGAGGTCTCCAGGCCGATCACTCCTCGTGGTGCATTCTCAAAGGGAACCCGCTTCTCGGCAGTGGAGTGGGGAGCATGATCACAGGCGATGGCGTCGATGACACCGTCGGCGAGCCCAACCAGCAATGCCTCCCGGTCTCGACTCGAACGAAGGGGCGGGTACATCTTGAATTTGGGATCGAGACCGAGGACTGCCTTCTCGTCGAGGGTGAGATGGTGAGGAGTCACCTCTGCGGTGACCTTCACGCCGTCCTCCTTGGCCCGCCGCACCAGCTCCACGGTGCGGGCGGTACTCGCATGCTGGACGTGGTAGTGGGCACCGGTAGACCTCGCCAGCTCGAGGTCCCGAGCCACGATCACCTCCTCGGCCAGGGGGTCGCTGGCAGCGAGGCCGGTGACACCGGCTACTTGACCGGCATGGAGATGTCCGTCTCCAGACAATGAGACATCCTCGGCATGTTGGGCGACAACGCCGCCCCGATCACCGATGTACGACATGAGCAGGTGCATCAATCGAGGATCGGCGACGGTCCTCCCGTCGTCACTGAACATCCGACACCCGGCGTCCCACAGATCGTCGATGTGAGCCATGATCTCGCCCTTCCTTCCCAAGGTGAGGGCGCCGCAGGCCGCGATCTCGATGCGCCCGCCTTCGGCCGGGGAGACGGCGACCTCGCGGGCGACTGCCGAAGTGTCTATCGGCGGGCTGGTGTTGGGCATCGCGACCACCGCGGTGAAACCCCCCGCCACGGCGGCTTCGGATCCCGAGGCCGAGTCCTCCTTCCAGGTCTGACCGGGGGTCCGGAAGTGGACGTGGATATCCACGAGCCCCGGGCCCACCCAGCACCCCGTGGCATCGATGACGGTGGCGTCATCGATCGCCAGGTGAGTGCCGACAGAGGTGACGAGCCCATCGGAGACGGCGACGTCGACCTGAGCGACACCGGTCGTGGTGAGGACGCTCCCCCCTCGCACCAGGATCATCGGCCCACCGCGGCAAGCACCGCCATCCGCACCGGGACCCCGCATGCGACCTGGTCCCAGATCAAAGAGCGCGGGTCCTCGGGTGCTCCCTGATCGAGCTCTATACCGCGGTTGAAGGGGCCGGCGTGCATGATGGCGGTGTCGGGTGAAAGTCGCGCTCGGCGCTCGGCGGTGAGCC
>CAZKFU010000236.1:0-2587 GCA_964552165.1 uncultured Acidimicrobiaceae bacterium | reverse complement strand
GGAAGCTCCAGATAACGATCGGTGACCTCGCTCCGATCCCGTGCTTGCAGCGTGAACTGGGCGGCATAGGCGCCGTAGCGGCGCAACGTGATGCCCAGGGCCTTGATCGCGGTGACTGCGAGCACCACCATCCCGGCCCCGACAAGGGCGGCGAGGGTGACATCCCCGGCCTCGACTGCGGGGAGGAGCACCGAATCGGTGATGGCGCCGAAGACGAAGGATGAGGCCACCGTGGCCACCGCGAAGACGAGGGTGCCGATCCCGCCGACCGTGAAGGGGCGCGGCGCCCGCCGGAGCTGACGTCGGATGGGGCGCCATCCGTCTCCCTTACGGATCAGAGCAGCCTCCTCCATTGGTGTGGAGGCGGTCACCTCCCGAGGTTACGACTCAATACAGGTGGCTCAAAGCCGGTCGGCCGGCATCACTTGAGCGACAGACCACTAGCCTCGCCGGCGTGATGCCCCGTCGTGTCCTCATCGCCAAGCCTGGTCTCGATGGCCACGATCGCGGGGCGAAGGTGATTGCTCGGGTCTTGCGCGATGCCGGTTTCGAGGTCATCTACTCGGGTCTCCATCAGACGCCGGGGCAGATCGCAGAGACCGCCGTCCAGGAGGATGTCGGCGCCGTCGGGTTGTCGTCGCTGTCGGGCGCCCACATGACCTTGTTCCCCGCGGTGGTCGAAGAGTTGGAGAAACGGGGGAGTTCGGACATCATCGTGTTTGGCGGTGGCGTGATCCCCGGTGCCGATGTCGAGAAGCTGAAGAGTGCCGGGGTCGCCGCGGTCTTCACCCCGGGCAGCCCTCTGGAGGACATCGCCGCCTGGGTTGCCGACAACGTCCCCGAAAAGGTGTGAACTGTCAACCGCGATTGGTGAGATGACATGAAGATCCACGAGTATCAGGCGAAGCACCTCCTGGCTGAGCGGGGCATCCCGGTGCCCCTTGGTCGAGTGGCCACCAGCGCCGAAGAGGCGGCCGCAGTCGTCCCCGACCTGGTCACCCAGTCGGGAAACCCGGTTGTAGTCGTCAAAGCACAGATCCACGCCGGTGGCAGGGGCAAGGGGAGGTTCCGCGAGCATCCGGATCTCGGTGGGATCGCGGTGGTAACTGCTGGTGTCGAGGGAGGGCCCGAGGCGGCCGCCATCGAGGTCGGCGAGATCGCCGAGAGGATGCTGGACTCGACCCTGGTGACGGTGCAGACCGGTGCGGCGGGGAAGCAGGTCGAGACGCTGTTTATCGAGCAGGGAATCGACATCGAGCGCGAGCTCTATCTGGCAGTTCTGCTCGACCGCGGTGTTGGTCGCAACCTGGTCATGGCGTCGACGGAAGGGGGTATGGAGATCGAGAAGGTGGCCGAGGAGACACCCGAGAAGATCCTGCGGGCAGAGGTCGACCCGGCGATCGGCTTGGCACCCTTTCAGACACGTGAGCTCGCGATCGGTTTGGGTCTAACCGGTGACGCCGCCACCGACTTCGAGCGGCTCGCCTCCTCGCTCTCCGACGCCGCCACCGACCTCGACACCGACCTCATCGAGGTGAACCCGCTGGTCGTCACGACCCGAGGCGAGGTGATAGCCCTCGACTGCAAGATGGCGTTCGACGACAACGCCTTGTTCCGCCACCACGACGTGGTGGCGATGCGCGACCCCTCGGAAGAGGATCCGTCCGAGTTTGCCGCCAAGGAGGCCGGGCTCAGCTACATCAAGCTCGACGGCACCATCGGGTGTCTAGTCAACGGTGCCGGTTTGGCGATGGCGACGATGGACACCATCAAACACGTGGGTGGGGAGCCGGCCAACTTTCTCGACGTGGGTGGTGGAGCCGATGCCGACCAGGTGGCAACCGCGTTTGGGATCATCACCAGTGATCCCAACGTAAAGGGGATCTTCGTCAACATCTTCGGCGGGATCATGCGCTGCGACGTGATCGCCACCGGGATCGTGGAGGCAGTGGAGCGGGTCGGGCTCGACGTGCCTTTGGTGGTTCGGCTCGAGGGGACCAACGTCGCTGAGGGTCGGCGGATCCTCACCGAGTCGGGGCTCGACGTCATCACTGCAGAGGATCTCAAGGATGGGGCGGAGAGGATCGTGGAGATGGCGAGATGAGCATCCTCGTCGACAAGAGCACCCGAGTGCTGGTCCAGGGGCTGGGGAAGACCGGGCAGTTTCACACCGACAAGGCCATCGCCTACGGAACTCAGATGGTTGGCGCGGTCCATCCGTCGAGGGCGGGGACGACCCACCGCTTTGAAGGTGACATCGACCACTCCGGGATTTCCGGCCGCGACGACGCCTACACGGTCGATCTCCCGGTATACGCCACCGTGAGGCAGGCGGTCGCCGAGACCGGCGCCGATGCTTCGGTGGTCTACGTCCCCCCGGCGTTTGCCGCGGACGCAATCATGGAGGCGGCAGCGGCGGGGTTGAGCCTGGTGGTGGCCATCACCGAGGGCATACCCGTTGCCGACATGGTGCGGGTCAAGCGTTATCTGGAGGGCAAGGAAACCATGCTGATCGGCCCCAACTGCCCCGGGGTGATCACGCCCGGTGAGTGCAAGATCGGGATCATGCCCGGGTACATCCACCAAC
>CAZKFU010000235.1:0-2591 GCA_964552165.1 uncultured Acidimicrobiaceae bacterium | reverse complement strand
ACAAGGACCACCTCGGCGTGGCCGGTGCGACCCGAGCACACCTCCTCGTATGAAGGATTGGGGGTGTAACCGCCGGAATAGCCGGCGGCGGTCGAGTAGACGCCGGGCGTGTTCCAGAACCTCCGCTCCGCTCCCCAGAAGCAACCCATGCCAAAGACTGCGGTCTCCATGCCCTGCGGAAATGGGGGGACCAACGGGTTCCCGTTGTCGAAATGCGCCTCGGGAACCGCCACCGCCTCGTCGCGCCCGGGGAGCGCCGCCGACGGTGCCGTCATCTCGGTCTTATTGCGTCCAAACATCTATCGCTCCTGTCGTATACAACACCAACCATCCGGGTATCGTCTCCGTTCCCGAGATAGGAAACAGTTGGTTCGCTACAAGAAGCAGGAGCTGGGCACCAAGGTCGAGGACAGGCGCGGCCAGGGAGGACGCCGACCTGGGCTCGCCATCGGTGGTGGCATCGGTGGGCTCGGAATCCTCGCCCTGATCCTTTCCCTGTTTCTGGGCGGAGGTGGAGGCGGAGGCTTGGAGGATATCCTCGACCAGCTTCAACCGGGGGGGCAGGTATCGGCGCCGGCAGGCACCATCGATCCCGCCACCGACCCTTACGCCGAGTTCCGCGAGTACATGAACGCGGTCTACATCGACAACGACGCCCTCTGGGAAGAGATCTTCGAGCAATCTGGTCGTGACGACTACCGGTCCCCAGGATTCATCATCTTCGAGGGCTTCACAGACTCCGGCTGCGGCGGAGCCGACGAGCGCATCGGCCCCCATTATTGCCCCCTCGACGAGAACATCTACCTCGACTTCGATTTCTTCGCCCAGCTCCGCGACCAGTTCGGGGCCAAGGGTGACTTTGCTCCCGCCTACGTACTGTCCCACGAGTTCGGCCATCACATCCAGATGGTGATCGGTGTCAACGAACGGGTTCGTCAGCTCCAGCAGCAGAACCCTGGCCAGGCCAACGACCTCAGCGTGCGGATGGAGCTCCAGGCCGACTGCTTCGCCGGGGTCTGGGCGTCAACCCTCAGAGTGGGCACCGGGACCGAGGCCAACATCGAGCTCGATCCCGGCGAGATCCGCGAGGCCATCGAAGCCGCCGAGGCGGTTGGTGACGACCGCATCCAGGAACAAGCCCAAGGCCAGATAAACCCCGAGACCTGGACTCATGGGTCGTCGGCGCAGCGGGCTCAATGGTTCACCACCGGGTACAACTCTGGCGACCCCGCCTCCTGCGACACCTTTAGCTAGCGGGCATCAGATCTCGAACATTTGTTCGATTATCTACCACACCCCGGTGACAGATTCAAGGGGTTCGATCCGCCCACCGAACCGCCTCGGTTCCCATGTGGAGAATCGTCGCGTTAGCCTTCCTCGGATACCTATGAGGGTTCCTCGGGCAGTCACCCCACTCGTCATCGCTGGCCTGGTCGCGAGCGCGCTCGCCTTGCCGTCGGGAGCACAGACCTCCGATCTCGAACGTCGGCTGGAGGCTGCCGAGGGCCTGGTCGACGCCGCCGTTGCCCAGCGGGCCACATTGGAGGCACAGCTGGCGCAGAGCATCGCCCGTCTCGCCGACCTCGGCGCCGAGCTCTCCGCAATCTCATCGAAGGTCGATTCCCTCCGCTACAGCATCGGGTTCGCCGACGTCCAGCTCTCCGGGATCGAGACGCAATTGGCCGACCACGCCGTCGCCGCCTACATGGGCGCGGTCTCGTACCCCAGCATCTCGATCATCATCACCCCCACCCTGGAATCCGCCATGGTCGCCAGCAAGGCCGTGGGGGAGGTGGTTGGCGAGGGGATGAGCGCCATCGACTCGCTGATAGCGCAGAGGCGCCAGCTGGAACAGCTGCGAGCCGATTTCCTCGCCGACCAGGAGGAGGTGGCCGCCCTTCAGGCAGAGATGGATGCCGAGGTGGAGCGGCTCGCCTCTCTCTACGACCAAGCCGATCAGAGTGTGGCCGACGCCATCCGCGCCGCCGCCTCCCTCGATGCCCAATACCGGGCGTCGCTCGATGAGGTGGCCCGGGCAAGAGCCGCCGAGGAGGAGAGGCGCCGCCAGGAGGAGAGGCAAGATCCACCCACCGCGGATCCCCCTGCCACGACGCCATCCACCACGATCGCCTCGACGACGACCACCACGCCAAGTGGCGGAGGTGGCTGGGTCTTCCCCCCGGCGGTCGAGCAGTGGCGGGGGCTGGTCCAGCAATATTTCCCATCGAACCGAGTCGAGGAGGCGCTCCGCATCATCCAATGCGAGAGCCTGGGCGACCCAAATGCCTACAACCCCTACAGCGGCGCCGCCGGGCTCTTCCAGTTCATCCCCTCGACCTGGGCCACCGCCGCTCCCAAGGCCGGGTTCCCCGACTCCAGCCCCTTCGAGCCCGTCGCCAACATCGCCACCGCAGCCTGGCTGGCCAACCGCTACCAGGAGTTGGGCCAGGACTACTGGCAGGCCTGGTCGTGTCGGAGGGTTCTCTAGTGGTCTGTCGCTCAATGGATGCCGCGGTGTCGCCGAGCCATTCGGAGTCGCTGGCAAGGACGCAGGACGAAGGCGCACCCGTAGGTGCGTTGAGGACGAGGAC
>CAZKFU010000234.1:1375-2611 GCA_964552165.1 uncultured Acidimicrobiaceae bacterium | reverse complement strand
CGTTCGGGCTCGTCTACGGGCTAACCGGGCTCTTTGTGGTTTCGGTTGTCCCGGCTGTGGTGGTGGCCACCTTTCCCAAGGCCTATTTCTCCCGGGCCCGCGCCCGACGACTCGCCTCGGTGCAAGAGGCGTGGCCCGACGGTCTCCGCGACATCCTCTCCTCGATTCGGTCCGGCTCGTCGCTCCCCATGGCAGTCGAGAACCTGGCTCTCTTCGGCCCGCCACCACTTCGCGAGGCCTTCCAGGGCTTTGGTATCTACTCGCGGAGCCTCGGGGTGGTCCCGGCCTTGGAGACCGTCAAAGAGGACCTCGCCGACCCGACGTCGGATCGGGTGATCGAGGTTCTGATACTTGCCTACGAGCGCGGTGGTGCGGTGGTCGCAGAGATCCTCTCCGATCTCGCCGAGGCGACTACCAGGGACCTGTGGACCTTGGAGCAGGTTCGCACCGAGGTACTAGAGCACAAGATCAACGCCCGGGTGGTGTTCGTCCTCCCCTGGCTCGTTCTGGTGGCGATGACCGCCCGTTCCGGGGCGTTTCGGGAGTTCTACTCGACCCCGGTTGGCATCGGGGTTGCCCTGGCCGGGGGTGTGATGAGCGTGATCGGCATCCTCATCGCCTCGAAGCTGGGGGCAACTCCCGATGAGCCGCGCGTGTTTGCGGGGACACGGTGATCGTCGAGACCAATCCGGTGGCAATGGTGGCGGCGTTGGCCAGCGCGGTTTCGACCGGGGCGCTTCTCCGATGGCTGGCCCCGCCTCCCAGGAGGCTGAGCTCACGGGTCGGCCCTTACGTGTCCCCGCATCTGGCTCCGTCACGACCCCCACCAACCGGCGTCTTCGCCACGATTTTCGGTCCGATTGTCAGGGCTGCCGCCGACCGTCTCGGGTCGATGGTCGACCGGGCGGGTGGCGAGGCCACCGTGCTCAAGCTGAGACAGGCCGGATGGCACCGGGGTCTTGGGGAACAGGAGATGATCGGCGCATACCGAGTCGACCAACTGCGGGCCACCGCGGCGGGCGGCATGGTCAGCGCCGCTTCGAGTTGGGCGATTGGTGCCAGCCCGCTGGTATTCGGGCTCCTCGTCGGTCTTGGTCTGGTGGTGGGCGGCACCCGGACTCGGGGGCGTCTCGAAAAGGCGATCGAGCGTCGACGTGAGCGGATGACCATTGAGATCTATACGGTCAACCAACTCCTGGCGATGAGGGTGCGAGCCGGGGGCGGGGTGATGAACGC
>CAZKFU010000234.1:0-1275 GCA_964552165.1 uncultured Acidimicrobiaceae bacterium | reverse complement strand
GCCGCTCCGCTCCCGTATCTGATAACCAGCTGGCGATAAGAGGGAGGCACCAAATGCTGCCGGCAATACGCAAGTGGGCTAAAGCCCTTAGGGAAGACGAGCGGGGGCTCAACACCGCCGAGCTGATGGGCAACGCCGCGCTGGCGATCGCAGCCCTGGTAGTGATCTGGGGGGCGTTGCAGGCCCTGGGATTGGACATCGTCGGGTGGATTCGAGGGCAGCTGGTCGGGGGCTGAGCGAAAGAGGCGTCAGCTCGGTCCAGTTCCTCCTGGCCTCCGCCCTGGCCCTGCTCCTCTTCCTGGTCTTCGCCAACCTAGTGGTGGTCCAGTACGGGCGGGGAGCGATTCGCTCCGCATTGGAGCAGGGCGCCCGGGTCGGGGCCGTGACCCGATCGGTGACCGACTGTGAGTCCAAGACGGAAGAGGTCATCGGTCAACTCCTCGGCGGGAGGATGTCGGACGGTCTCGTGGTGAGCTGCGAGATGAGCGGGGGATCGGTCTTGGCCAACGCCTCGGCTGTCTTCGAGTCGTGGACCGTTCTCACCCCCGACTTCGCCGTGTCGATGAGCACCGAGGCCTTTCTCGAGCCCGAACGATGAGAGACCACGGCCATGCCGCGGTGGAGCTTGCTCTGGGCGTGGCGGTCCTCATGCTCCCGGTGGCGCTGGTAGTCACCGCTTTCGGGCCGTGGTCGGAGCGTCGGGTCCTCGCCGAGGCCGCCGCCGCCGAGTCGGCGAGGGCGGTCGCCATCGACCTCGACCATGGCGCCGGAGCTGCCGTAGTGGCCCGGATGACCGGTCAACATGGCTTGGGCGAAGGCGAAGTGCGGATGGGATGGTGTGGCGCCGAGCCGGCCGGTCTCGCCGCACCGACAGGAGCCTGCCCTTTGACTCGAGGTGGGATCGTCGCCGTTCACGTAGAGGTCTGGGCGCCGCTGGTGGTGACTCCATGGGGCCCGGTGGGAGGTCTCTGGGTGTCGGCCGAGCACAGCGAGCCAATCGACCTCTATCGGAGTCTGCCTTGAGAGGTGACAAGGGCTCCACCACGATCTGGATGCTGGGGCTGTCCCTGCTGCTGCTCCTCTTCGGCGGATTGGCACTGGACTTCTGGCGAGGGCTTGCCCTTCAGCGGGAGCTGGCCGCGGTGGCCGACTCGGCGGCGATCGCCGGTGCGTCGGGTATCGACGAGGTGTCCTACCGGTCGACCGGCGAGGTGGTTCTGGACCCGGTCCGGGCCCGTCAGATGGCCGCCGCCTCGATCGACTTCCAGCGTGTGA
>CAZKFU010000233.1:0-2628 GCA_964552165.1 uncultured Acidimicrobiaceae bacterium | reverse complement strand
CTCCCAGCCCGCCCCACGGCGGACACCCCCTCCTTCTTTGTCACCGAAGCCCCCGCTCAGGGGGCTTCGGTGTGTTATATGCAGGTGTCCCCGGGAGGAAATCGCCTCAGATGCGCCCTGCAACCGCCATCGCCATCGCCGTCTTGCTCGTGCTGATCGGCGTGGCCGCGGTCATTCAGGTGTGGGAGATCATCTTCCCAGGCTGACGGCGGTGCCATCGGTCACTGAGAGCTCTTCGTCGGCACGCCCACCGTTGACGGCGAAAGCGATCAGACCCGCGGAGTCAACGTGGGCTACCAGCTCCCCGGAGTCGGCGTCGCCATAGACGTTCACCCACCGTATCCGGTGAGACGAGGCACCGATGCGAACCGCTATAGAGCTTCCAGGCTCCAGACTCAGCGCAGCCAGCTCATTCGGGCCGATGTTGGTCTGTGCGTTTCCGAAATGGTCCACCCACCACACTTCCCCGGTGACCGACTCGCTCTCCGATTCGGGCAGCGGGAGGAGAAGCGGGACCGTCGAATCGGGATCCACAATCGGGCCCAGGTCTTCCAGCCTCACCGCACCCGAGGCGAGGAGAGCCGCCGCCGGCGCAAAGATGTCACGGCCATGGAAGGTCGCCCCCGGTGAGGGGATCATTACCTCATCGCTCTCGATCGAGACCATCGAGAGGGCGCCGCCCACCATGGCCACAGCCGGGGACAGCACCCCGTTGTCGGGTCCGACGAAGTGCCCCCAGTGCGTGGAGACGGCCAGGGCTCGCCGTCCCGTCCCCACTCCGGGATCGATGACGGCCAGAACGACACCCTCGGGGAGATATTGGATGGCACGAACCAATGACAGCGCACCCGCCTTGATGTCTCCGCGCCCGATCGAGTGATTGAGATCGATGACCTGGCTCCGGGGGGCCAGCTTGGCGATCACCCCGTGGACCACGCCCACGAACTCATCATGGTGACCAAAGTCGGAGATGAAGGAAATGGGGCTCGTCATCTGCCATCGACGCTAGCGGGCAGCGCTGGGATCGAGGATCTGAGACCTAATCTCGGGTGATGGCCGAGCCCTCGATCGATGGTTTGCTGCGCCGTCTCTCCGACCGCGGCGTGGTGATGCTGCTCGGAGGGGTCGACACCGGGAAGACCACGCTCGCCCGTCAGATCGCCCGGGCTGCGGTCACCGCGGGGAGATCGGCGGCGATCGTCGACGCCGACGTGGGAAATTCGATGATTGGGCCACCGGCATGCGTGGGATTGCGAGTGATTCGATCTCCATCCGACCTCGACGACCTCGAGACCCCGGACCGGCTCCACTTCGTGGGCGAGATCAACCCGGGGCGATTGGTGCTGCAACAGGTGGTGGCCACCGCGGCCCTGGTAGAAGCGGCGAGATCCCAGGCCGATGTCGTCGTCATAGACACCAGCTCTGAGGTCTCCGGTGTCGCCGGGGAGACTCTCAAGTACCACAAGACCGAGCTCTGCCGCCCCGATCGCATCGTCGCCATCCAAAGAGGCGGCGAGCTGGAGCCGCTGATGGGCATGCTGCGCCGCTTCTTTGGAACCGAGATCGACATGATGACGGCCAGCCCCACCCTGATCCCGTCGACCCCCGAGGAGCGAGCCCGGCGACGTGCCCAGAAGTTCGCCGAGGCCTTGTCTCCACCACTGGAGAGGTGGAGGGTCCGCCCCACGGTTTTCGCCCCCACTCTTCCCGTGGGGCTCGACCTGGGGCGTCTCGCCGACATCCTCGTTGGGGTGCAGGATTCGTCGGGGTCGTGTCTTGGGTTGGGGTACCTGATCCACGAGGACGACGGGTTGCGGGTGGCCACCAATGTCGGCGAGGGGATGACCGGCCTGCGGCTGGGGTCGATCACCATCGATCCCCGGACCTATGAATGTCGCCCGGCCCGTCTTCGAGAGGTGATGTTCGGGATCTAGTGCCCCATTAGCGGGCTAAAGCAGCTCCCGCACTCCGACGATAGACCACCCATGTCCTTTTCGAGGCGTTGGGTTCTGCTGCTCGTTGCGGCCTCGCTCGCCACTTTGGGCATCACGACGGCCGCCGGTGCCGACTCCGCCACCGAGAGTCAGTTCCTCTCCAAGATCAACGCCAGTCGAGCCAGCGCCGGGCTTGGCCCCCTCAAGATGAACGGCAACCTCCAGTCGTACGCCCGAAGTCACAGCGCCGAAATGGCCGATGCCGGCAAGATCTACCACTCCTCCGAGTCCCAGCTGCGGGCGGCGGCCGGCAGCGGCTGGACCAAGCTGGGGGAGAACGTGGGCAGGGGTCAGTCTCCCGACAGCCTGCACACCGCATTCATGAACTCCCCGGGGCACCGGGCCAACATCCTCGGCGACTACAACCAGGTCGGGATCGGCACCGTGAGCCGCGACGGCTATCTCTATGTCACGGTCGTGTTCATGAAGAAGGGCTCTACCACCTCGGGGGGCTCGGGAGGCTCCACTTCGAATAGCTCCACCACCACCCAGGCTCCCACCACCACCATCCCCACGACGACCACCACCACTCTCATCGTGCCGCCCGACCGCCCCGTCACCCCCGGGTCGGACTGTGTGGCGGCCACCCGTTTCTGGCAGCTCTGCTTCGACTGAGCTGAGCCAGGGAGATGGA
>CAZKFU010000232.1:0-2651 GCA_964552165.1 uncultured Acidimicrobiaceae bacterium | reverse complement strand
TCGATTCGAGGTCGGAGGCGCTCATTCAGGAGGCGCTGGAGAAGCTGATGGTGGGTCGGACCTCGCTGGTGATCGCCCACCGGCTGTCGACGGTGCGTTCGGCCGACTTCATCCTGGTGATCGACGATGGAAGGGTGGTGGAGAGAGGTTCGCACCAAGAGCTCTTGGCACAGGGTGGGCTCTACAACCGGCTCTACGAGACCCAGTTCGCCTGAGAGCGGCCGCCGCGGGTCAGGTTCTCGAGGAGGAGCCCGTGCGGGGTCGCCAGAAGCAGGGTCTCACCGTCGTGGGCGAGCCAGAGATCGGGTCCGACTTGGAGCCAGACCCGCCGGGGCAATGCGTCGAGGGTGCGGCGCTTGCGGGAGCTCGAGGTGCGGTAGGCGAGGACCACGTCTCCTGGTGCGCCGATCGCGGGCAATCGACCTACCAGGGTGAAGCTGCCAAATAGGGCTGCCACGGCCTGTGCCGGGTCTAGAGGGTCGTCACCCGCGCGCCATGCGACATTGCGGCACGATTCGCAGGCGAGGACGGTGATCCCGGCGACCGTTTCCGGCTTCGTCTGACATGTGTGGCCAGTGTTGGGCTCCATACCAGCCAAGCTAGGAGCGGGGTGTGACACGAAACTGCTCCCACACAAGCCGGTGGTCAGACGAAGAGCTGGACGTCGGCCTCCGCTGCGTAATCGAGGAAGGCCGCCGCCCCAGCGATGTCACAGCCATCGATGAGGTCGGATTCCTTGACTCCCATCACTCCCATGGTCGTCGAGCAGGCGAAGAGCCGTACACCGGACTCCTTGGCCATGTCGATGAACTCGGCGACATCGGGCATGCGGGCATTGGCCATCCACCTCTCCATGACCTTGGTCGCGGCTGCAGTCGCCCCGGGAAGCGCTCCCAGCAGGTTGGGGAGCTGCACCGGGCCGGAGGGGTTGGCCAGCGAAGCCACCTTGAGCTTGCGATTGCGATCGCGGTGGAGGATGTCAAGACCGTAGAAGGTGAAGTAGATCCCTGCCTCCCATCCCAGGGCGGCGGCCGTGGTTGCCAGGATGAAGGGCGGGTAGGCCTGATCAAGCGTCCCCTTGGAGGCCACGAGGGCGATCCGCTTGCGGCGAGCGAGAGGCTCCTTAGCTCCTTCGGGCGGCACCGCCTCGAGTCGTGGTTTCGTGGTCATTGTCTTCCCTTCTCCACCCAGAACACCTGGGTTGTCTCTCGCTTCTCGAGCCCGAGCAACTCGTCACCGCGCTGTCGGGCCATCGCCGGGATGTCCTCGAGGGATCCTGGATCGGTGCATGTGATGCGTACCACCTCACCCGGTGCCAGCTTGTTGAGCACCAGCCCCGCCTTGTAGACCGGGAGCGGGCACAGCAGCCCTGTGGCGTCGAGATCGTGGTTGACGTCGACGTCGGCCAACTGCGTGGTGGATGTCATTTCGATTCCTTTCACAATGTCGGGTTTCCTTCCTCACCGAGGATGTCCGCGAAGTAGCTGGTGTACTTGAGCCCGCTATCGGGTGAGATCCCGACGGCGACCCCGCGACGAGTGGTGCCATCGTGAACTGCGGCGTGCACGACGGCCCCCGTGGAGGGGCCAACGATCAGACCCTCCTCCCTGAAGAGGCGCTTGGTGGCGGAATAGGCGGGCTCATCGTCGACCCGAACCACATCGTCGACGACACTCCAGTCGAGGATCGTCGGCGCCGCCGCCTCCTCGTAGTTGCGCAAGCCCGGGATACGGTGCCCGGGCTGTGGTTCCACCCCGATCACCCGGATCGAGGGATCTCGCTCCTTGAGGTAGCGGCCCACCCCGGTGATGGTCCCTCCGGTCCCCATTCCCGAGTAGAAGTGCCTCACCTCGCCCTCGGTCTGCTTCCAGATCTCCGGGCCCGTGGTCTCGTAATGGGCCCGAGCGTTGTCGACGTTCTCGTATTGGTTGGGCATCACGTACCTGCGCCCCTCGACGAGCGAAGCCGCCACCGAGCGGGCAAGTGCGATGGCGCCGTCCTTGGGGTTATCGACGGGGCAAAGATCGTCGGGCGTTGGCCATACCTCGGCGCCGAGCATCCTCAACAGCAGCTTCTTCTCATCGGGCACACCCTCGGGGATGGTCACGATCAGGGGCCGAGAGGAGAGGGCGGCAAGGGCGATGGCGGTGTTACCGGATGAGGGCTCTACCAGCCCGGCGCCATCGAGCTGACCAGATTCCTCCAGCACGTCCAGCATGTAGGCGGCTATGCGGTCCTTGACCGAGCCGAACGGATTGAGCCACTCCAGCTTCAGAAACAAGTCGGTCCCGGTGACGGCGCCAGGCACCGCCACCAGCGGCGTTGGGTTGTCGACGTCGGGGAGAAGTTCCCGGATCGATCGGTACCGCCTCAGATCGTGATCGGCGCCGAGGCGGTGCTGGGTTTGTGTCATGGCTCTCCTGAAATGCAAAGAACCCGCACGGCTCGTTGTGCGGGTTCAGCGTCGGCTGTTGTTTGGCTAGTGGACCGTCAGACGCGCACCTTCCCGCACCTTGTCAGACAGGCACAGGCGCAGCGGGCGTCGAGACGGTTGGTCATGTGGTGCCTACCTTATTGGAAGCTGGCCGGCAGTCAAGAGCGGCACAAGAATTTCTCCCCGGAGCGTGGGTTGCGATTGCGTCCGCCAGGGG
>CAZKFU010000231.1:0-2688 GCA_964552165.1 uncultured Acidimicrobiaceae bacterium | reverse complement strand
GACCTCGGGACCAACGACCTGACGGAGTCGTTCGATTCGCCGTTCGACTCCCCGTCACCGGACGCTCCCAACTTGGTCGACTCCCCCGCTTCGGTCGATTCGCCCGACGTCACCACCGCAGTGGTAGCTGATTCACCCGATTCGCCCGATTCGACCGACTCACCCGACGGTTCGTCCTTCAGTTGAGTCCCAGGCCTCCTGATCGAGGGGAGCGGCGGCTGTCCGCTCCCCTCTCGGCCGCCGTACTCTCCACAGGCCTATGAACCAACCACAGCCAACTCCGGCCATCGCGCCGACCCGTGCCGTGCCCTCGGCGCGAATGCGAATCCTGGGGTGGTACGTCGTCCTGCTGGCGATCGCGCTCACCGGAGCGCTCCTCCTGCAGAGGGCGCTCCTCCTCGCCCAGGTTGGCACCGACGTCGACAGCGCCTTGGAGCAGGAGGTCGGCGAGATGAGAGCGCTCGCTTCGGGGAGCAATCCGGAGACGGGGGAGCCCTTCGAGGGTGATGTCGCCTCGATCTTCACCACATTCCTGGCTCGCAACGTCCCACTGGAGGGGGAGGCGGTCCTGACACTGATCAATGGAGAGCCACATGCCGCCGACGTGCGTGGCGGCACGCTGGTCGACATCCTCGCCGTGGAGGAATGGACGGACCTGACGGCCACCGAAAGTGGGGAGATCACCGACATCCCGGGGGGGCCGGTCCGGTATCTGGCGGTGCCCCTGCTGTTCGACGGCGTGACCCGTGGCGTGTTCGTGGTCGCGGTCTTCATGGAAGGCCGATTCGCCCAAGTCGAGGGAACCATCCGCCTCGGCGCCCTGGTCTACGGCTCGATCTTCCTCGTCGCCACGGCGGTGGCATGGGTGGCCGCGGGGCGGGTGCTCCGGCCGCTCCGGTCGCTGACCCAAACCGCCCGCTCCATCGGCGAATCCGACCTGTCGCAGCGGATAGCCGTCGAAGGCAGCGACGAGGTGGCCGAGCTGGGATACACCTTCAACTCGATGCTCGACCGGCTCGAGGCCGCTTTCGAAGCCCAACGGCGGTTCATCGACGACGCCGGGCACGAGCTGCGAACACCGATCACGATCATCCGCGGTCAACTCGAGGTCATGGGCGACGACCCCACCGAGCTCGAGGAGGTGACCTCCTTGGTGACCGACGAGCTCGATCGGATGAGCCGCATCGTCGACGACCTGCTGGTGCTGGCAACGGCGGAGCAGCCCGAGTTCGTCATGGCGGAGAGGATCGATCTTGAGGAGTTCACCAACCACCTCATCCTCAAAGCCCGGTCGCTCTCCCACCGGGAGTGGCAGCTCGACGGGACCGGCGAGGGAGTGTTCACCGCCGACCGGCAGCGTCTCACCCAAGCCATGATGAACTTGATGAGCAATGCTCTCGACCACACCGCTCCCGGGGTACCGGTGGCGGTTGGCAGCCGCCGCGCCGACGGGTGGGTGGTGCTGTGGGTGCGTGACGAAGGACCCGGTGTCCCCCTCACCGACCAGGCCAAGATCTTCGACAGATTCGTGCGAGGACGGGGCGGCCGCCGTTCCGCCTCCGGCGCCGGACTGGGACTGGCGATAGTGAAGGCGATCGCCGAAGCCCACAAAGGGTCGGCGACCGTGGAGAGCGGCTCCGATGGTGGCGCCACCTTTACCGTCAGCATCCCCATTACCTTCGGCGGCGAAGAATGAATCGGATCCTCATCGCGGAAGACGAGCCTGGCATAGCCTCATTCATCGAGAAGGGGCTGCGTGCCCACGGTTTCACCACGCTCACCGTCGAGGATGGTCTCACCGCCACCCACGCCGCCCGCGACCAGGACTTCGATCTGATGATCCTCGACCTCGGTCTCCCCGACCGCGACGGACAGCAGGTCCTCACCGAGATTCGGAGAAAGGGTCAACGGATCCCGGTGATAATCCTCACCGCTCGCAAAGGCGTCGGCGACACCGTGGCCGGTCTCGAAGGCGGCGCCGACGACTACATGACAAAGCCTTTTCGGTTCGAGGAGCTGTTGGCGCGGGTGCGAACCAGGCTTCGAGATCGGGGAACCTCGGAGTCTTCCATGGTGGAGGCGGGCCCGGTGCGGCTCGATCTCCACACCCGTAGGGCCTTCGTCGGCGGTACCGAGGTCGGTCTCTCGGCGCGAGAGTTCGTTCTCGCCGAGACGCTGATGCGTCATCGAGGCCAGGTCCTCTCCCGAGAACAGCTGCTCTCCCACGTCTGGGGTTACGACTTCGATCCCGGCAGCAACATCGTCGACGTCTATGTCGGCTATCTGCGCCGCAAGCTGGGGAAGGAAGTCATCGACACCGTCCGGGGGATGGGTTACCGGTTCACCGGTTAGGCCGCTGCGGCCCCCTCCCGGCGTCGCCGGCTCTCCCCGCGGGTTTGAGGGGCCGCTCGTCTCCCGATTGCTCCTGATCCGGTAACTTCTCGCACGTGGAGGTCCACTATCCGACGACGGTTGCCGATGCCGCCGCCGACATGAACGAGGGTGCCCTCGCCCTCGCCGGGGGCACCGATCTCATGGTCGAAATCAACTTCGGCCACGCCCGGCCCGAGAACGTGGTCGCCTTGCGTCGCGTCGCCGAGCTCGCCGAGTGGGAGGGAAACAGCATCGGAGCCGGGGTCACCTGGCACAGGTTGGAGCGGGATGGCCCCACCGCCCTCGCCCAGGCAG
>CAZKFU010000230.1:0-2703 GCA_964552165.1 uncultured Acidimicrobiaceae bacterium | reverse complement strand
CGGTGCTGATCTTCGCCGAGACGACCGACTCCACCGCGCTGGCCGATGCCGTTGCCGCCGAGCTCGGCCGGCCGGTGGAGGTGGCGGTGCTGTTCACGGAGTCGCTCGGCGAGCCGGGAAGCGGCGCCGAGACACTCATCGAGCTCTTGGAGGAGAACGCCCGCCGGATTGCTTCCGCTCTAGGTTGATGTGGTGGATTGGATCACCGATCCGTTTCAACTGGCGTTCCAGCAGAGGGCGCTTCTCGGTGGCGCCCTGGCGGCGATAGCCACCTCGACGGTGGGCACCTGGGTGGTGATCAGGGGGATGATGTTCCTTGGCGACGCTCTGGCACATGGAGTCATCCCCGGGATCGCGCTGGCACTTCTCTTCGGGTTCAGCCCGGTATTGGGTGCCGTCGCCGCCGCCATCGTGATGATCGGTGGCATCAACCTGGTTCATCGACAAACCAGCTTCTCAGAGGACACAGGGATCGGTCTTCTCTTCGTGGGCATGTTGGGTTTGGGGGTCATCCTGGTGTCTCGCACCGCGACCTACGCCGGGAGTCTGACCGCCATCCTCTTCGGCGACATTCTCGGGGTGGACGCCGGAGACTTGGCGCTGGTGGGAGTTGCGGCGGCCATAGCGGTCGTGGTCTCGCTGGTCTTCTATCGGCAGTTTCTCACGCTCTCGTTCAACGAGGAGAAGGCGACCACGTTGGGAATGCGCCCCGACTGGGCACACTTCGGTCTGTTGGCGCTGGTGACGCTGGCGGTGGTGGCGTCGTTCCAGACCGTGGGGACGCTGCTGGTCTTCGGGCTCTTGGTGGGACCTCCGGCGACTGCGGCACTGCTGGTGCGTAGGGTGCCGGCGATGATGATGACCTCGGTGGCCATCGGCTTGGGCTCGGTGGCGCTGGGGTTGTTGATCAGTTTCCACGCCAACACCTCGGGCTCGGCGACCATGGCCGTTATCCCGGTGTTTCTCTTCTTTCTGGTTTTGTTCTGGCGATCCATCTGGTCAACGAGATCGCATCCGAGCACCTGATCCCTATCGTCTCTTCTATGAAGATGACGGTTGAGCGCTGGAAGCGCACCATGGATTACTCGCTCGAGGTATTCGGAGCCCAGGACGAGCACCTGGCGGGACTAATGGAGGAAGCGGTTGCCGCCGGTTTGCCCGACATCGCGGTCACTGCCGATGTGGGCCGCCTACTCATGATTCTCACCTCCCTCACCCCGGGACGGTTGGCCATCGAGGTGGGAACCCTGGGCGGCTACTCGGGGATCTGGATAGCGCGAGGGCTCGCCTCGGATGGGAGGCTCATCACAATCGAGGTCGAGGAGAGCCACGCCGATTTTGCGGCGGCTCAGTTCGCCCGAGCCGGGGTTGGATCCAAGGTGGAGATCCGGAGGGGCGCCGCGCTCGAGGTGCTGACGAGCCTGGGCTCGGAGCTCAGCCCGGGCTCGGTGGACGTGGTGTTCATCGATGCCGTCAAGACCGAGTATCTCGCTTACTTCACGCTGGTGGGAGAGTTGATCGCCCCGGGCGGCCTCCTTCTCGCCGACAACGTCTACGGGACCGGCGGCGCGTGGATAGACGATGACACCCATCCCGGCATCTCGAGCCTGGATCGTTTCAACAGGGCGGTCGCCTCACACGCCGAGTTCGAAGCGGTTGCCGTCCCCATGCGCCAGGGAGTCCTCATAGCCAGGAAGGCAAGTTGAGGGGGCCTAAAGGCGCGACAGACCACTAAGAGATGATCTCGACGTCGGCGCGACGCCATTCCGGCGGGTCGAATGGAGATGCGAAGTAGACCCGCTCCTCGACCACCAGCCCATCCTTGAGGGTGGCGATCATGACCACGCACTCCACCGAGCCGTCGGGATAGCGAAGCATCGATTCGTGGGTGAAGGTCTCCCCGCCACCGACTACGGTGAGAATGGGCAAGCCGGGGACGATGCCCGGGGTCACGTGGACGCCACCCTTCACATCTCCGCGCACCACCTCCACCAGCTTCTTGGGCATGCCTCCCGGATAGTTCGCATGGATTCGCACCCAGGCGTCGTGCCCTCTGATCAGCTCACCTGACTGCGGGTAGATCGATACGAACTCGGGGTGGCGCAGCCCACCAAGAGCTTCCCAGTCTCTCTCACTGGTGGCCTCGATGTAGCGGTGGGCGATGTGGTCGGTATGTGTCAGGTGGCACCTCCGCGTCCAATTCGAAGATACACCAAACCCGGATCTGGCTTTTTTGTGGCCGGTCGGATGCTCCCACATCCGACCGGCCACGACACTACTTACCCAGTCTGGGTGACGCGCCCCTCTCCACCAAACGGATAGTCGGTGACCGTCACCAACCCGCTTAAAGCGGTTTGCAGGTAGTTGCGCACTCCCTGCTCGTAGGTGGCACCGAGTCGCGTGAAAGCCCCGGGACCGAAGTCATAGTCATTTCCACCCAGGGCCAGGAAGTCGATGGTGGCGGCGGTCACCACCACCGCGGTGGGTACACCATTGACGATGAGGGGGGTCCCGTCGTCCATCTCGGCGTTGCGCACTCGCTGACCCTCGGGGAATGTCGAATCCCATTCGTAACTGAACCCGGCCACCTGGGCGAAGGCCCCCGAGTTCACTCCCACGAGGCTGGCGTCGGCCACCGCCGTCTCCAAGATGTCTTTGATCGACGACGCCGACACGTCCTCCACCACGCTGACGAAGTTGAGG
>CAZKFU010000229.1:0-2710 GCA_964552165.1 uncultured Acidimicrobiaceae bacterium | reverse complement strand
CTCGGCCAGCGCCAACCGCGGGTCGCGCCGGCGCAGCTGCCTGCTGATGCGGGTGAGCCTCGTGGCGAATACAAACGACTCCACCCTCCCCAGACGCCCTTGGGCGGCGTGAAGGAAGTAGAGGAGCATCTCGGTGTAGCGCTCCATCGATCCCGAGACATCGGCAAGAACGACCAGCGGCCGGGGGCGCTGCTTGCGGGTCGCCCAACGCAGACGCATCAGATCGGCCTCGGGGCCGGCCAGAGCCCGCATCGTGCGCCGTCGATCGGGACGGGCGCCACCCTTGGATGGCTCCCATCGCCTGGAGCGCACCGGTGCCGGGGACCACCCCATCTGCGCCATCATCCTCTTGACCAGGCGCCGTTCCTCGGCATCGAGGTCGGCGAAATCCCTCGACGAGAGGCGCTCCACGGCGGAGGCGCCTTCGACCCCAACGGCGTCGCTCTCTCCCCCATCGAGGTCGTCGCCCGGGTACAGGACTGGAACTCGTTCCACACCTAGCCCCGTCACCGTCCACTCGGTGACCGGGCTCTCCCCCTGCTTCTCGGCGCCAAATACGTGGTTGAAGGCCTCGTCGAATCCGGGGCGATGGCTCTCATCGGTGAGCATGACCGCCGCCAGGGCGTAGTACACATCGTGGCGGCTCTCGAACCCAACGAGGCTGAGTGCCTCCGCCATCTCGGCGGCTGCACCCGCTCCCACCGGCAGTCCATTGACGCGGAGGCGTCTCGCCAGCCTGACCAGGTTGACCCCGATCGCACCGATCACGACGGTGTCGCCGTGGCCAACTCCTCGAAACCGGCGTCACGAACCCTGGCCACGTCCTCCTGATACTTGAGAACCACCCCAATCGTCTCCCCCACTGCCTCCGCGGTCAGTCGGTCCGACCCCAAGACGTCCAGTGCGGCGGCCCAGTCCAAGGTCTCCGCCACCCCGGGAGGCTTGAAGAGGTCCATCTGGCGGAGCTTGGCCATGGCGCCGGCGAGCTGCTCGGCGAGGTCACTGGAGAGCCCAGGCGCCCGGGCTCCGAGGATCGCCACCTCCCGCTCGAACCCCGGATAATCGATCCAGTGGTAGATGCAGCGCCGCTTGAGGGCGTCGTGGATCTCCCGGGTCCGGTTGGAGGTGATCACCACCACCGGGGGCACCTCGGCGCGTATCACCCCGATCTCGGGGATCGACACCTGGAAGTCGGACAGCAGCTCCAACAGATAAGCCTCGAATTCCTCGTCGGCTCGATCCAGCTCGTCGATGAGGAGGACGACGCGGCGACCCTCCGCCCCGGCCTCGATAGCCTGGAGGAGGGGTCGGGCCACCAGGTACTCGCGAGACATGATGTCCTTGGCGTCGGGGCGCGTGGAGTCGTGGCGAGCCTCGATCAACCTGATCTCCAGCATCTGGCGTGCGTAATCCCACTCGTACAGCGCCTGAGCCAGGTCAAGTCCCTCGTAGCATTGGAGCCTGATGAGCGGGGTGTCGAGGATGGCGGCAAGCGACTTGGCCACCTCAGTCTTCCCCACCCCGGCCTCTCCCTCGAGGAACAACGGTCGCGCCAGTTGCAAGGCGAGGTGGATGGCCACCGCCAGGTTGCGGTCGGCCACGTACCGCTGGGAGGCGAGCGCCGCCGAGACCTCGTCGATACTCGCCGGGAGCAAGCTCAACCCGCCCTGATCGCCACCGGGACCGCCTGGCGGCTTTCCTTGGCGTGGTAGCGGGAGCGGACCAGAGGCCCCGACGCCACGTGCGGGATCCCGATCGACTCGCCGTAGGCCTTGTACTCGGCGAACTCGTCCGGATGGACATATCGATGGATGGGGCGGTGCCGTGCCGTCGGCCGCAGGTACTGGCCGATGGTGATGATGTCGATGCCAATAGCCCGCATGTCGGCGAGCGTTCCCAGCACTTCGTCCTTTCCTTCGCCCATACCCACGATGAGCCCGGACTTGGTCAGGCCCTCGGGGCTCATCATCTTCGCCCGGTAGAGCAAGGCGAGCGAGCGGCCATAGTTGGCCGCGGTGCGGACATCCCGCTGCAGGCGAAGCACGGTCTCGGTGTTGTGGTTTAGGACTTCGGGCCGGGCATCCATCACGGTGCGGAGAGCGGCAGGGTCGCCTTTGAAGTCTGGGATCAGGACCTCGATCTCGGTTTGCGGAGAGCGCCGCCGGGTCTCGGTGATGGTCGAGGCGAATATCCCAGACCCGCCGTCGTCCAGGTCGTCGCGGTTGACCGAGGTAATCACGGCGTGCTTGAGCCCCATCTTCTCGATCGCCTCGGCGGCGCGGAACGGCTCGAAAATGTCGAACTCGGTGGGCTTGCCGGTGGTGACATTGCAGAACGAGCAGGCCCGGGTGCACTTGTCCCCGAGGATCATCAGCGTGGCGGTGCCCATCCCCCAACACTCGTAGATGTTTGGACAGTTAGCCTCCTCACAGACTGTGTGGAGCTCGAGCCCCCGCATCAGCTTCTTCAACTCCAGGTAGTCGGAATCCATGCGGGCCTTCACCCTCATCCACTCGGGACGGGCCGGCTCTCCGGGAAGCCGTCCGTTGATGAGCACCGGCTCCTGGGAGCGGGCGTCGGCGGAGAAGGTGCCCGCCTTCAGCAGCCGGTCGACTTCGAAGCTCGACTCCTTGCCCTGCCCGCGCACGAATGCCGCCTTCTGGGTCTCGTTCTCGCCGTAGCCGAATACTTCCTCGAAGTGCGGGACGAG
>CAZKFU010000228.1:0-2724 GCA_964552165.1 uncultured Acidimicrobiaceae bacterium | reverse complement strand
ATGAGCCTGTCCAGGCCGAGGTGGCCCGCCACCGACGCCGCCTCGGCGCTCACCCCCTCCATGAGGTCTCCGTCGGAGACGAATCCGAAGGTCCGGTGCGACACCAGATCCTCCCCGAGCCGAGACCGAAGATGAGCCTCGGCGATCGCCATCCCCACTCCAGTGCCAAAGCCTTGGCCGAGGGGGCCAGTCGTCGTCTCGATCCCCAACGCTTGGTCTATCTCGGGATGCCCGGCGGTGTGACTCTCCCACTGGCGGAATGACTTGAGGTCCTCCATGGTGAGTGGGAAACCGCTGAGGTGGAGAAGCGAGTAGAGCAGCATGGAGCCGTGGCCGTTGGAGAGCACGAAACGGTCGCGGTCCGGCCACGTGGGGTGGCCGGGGTCGACAACGAGGTATCGGGTCCACAAGACCACGGCGATGTCGGCCATCCCCATCGGCATCCCGGGATGTCCCGAGCTCGCCTTCTGCACCGCGTCCATCGCCAGCCCTTTGACGGTGTTGACGGTGAGCTGCTCCACGTCGATGCCGGGTGCCATGGTCCGGCGAGGGTAGCGGGACTCTCAGCCCCCGATGATGGCGCCTTCGGCTCGAAGCAGGAGCTCCTTGTTGTGGATGCTGCCCAACGAGTATTTCCCCAAGGTGCCGTCGGCTCGCACCACGCGGTGGCAGGGGACTATGAGCGGCACCGGGTTGCGGGCCATCGTCGATCCCACGGCACGGGTGGCGCCAGGGTTGCCGACACGTTCGGCAAGCCATCGATACGGCCGAACCTGGCCGCGGGGAATTCGAGTGGCCTCCTCCAGGACCTGGCGTTGGAACTCTGTCACTGAGCGGTAGTCGACGGGGAGGCTGCCTGGAGTCCCCATCTCGATGCCACGCTTGATCAACTCGTCCCAACCCTGCGGGGGGCGGGCCTCGACGACCCTTCGCCCGTAGAGCTGTTCGAATCTGGTGGCGAACTCGTCCCCCGCCAAGCCGACCGAAGAGACGCCACCGGGGTTGAAGGCGACCATCACCTCTCCGAGCACCGACTCGAACACCGCGTAACCGTCGACCAATCCCACTTCCACGGCGACCGCGGTGGCGATTCGACTCGGCGGGCGGCTCCGAAGACTTCTCAGCTCATTCTCAATGTTCATTCCGCCTCCATTGACTGTCGTAGCTTTGCGAGCCCACGATGTATATCGGCCTTGACCGTCCCTTGGGGGCGTCCCGTCGCCTCCGCTATCTCGGAGATGCCCATACCGGCGACATGGCGCAAAACCACAGCGTTTCGTTGCGGCCCGGTCAGGGCCGCCAGCCGTCTGTCCCACGCCGCGGTGTCGGGTGGCTCGGCGTCAACCGTTTGTGGCTCATCGTGATTGATCAGCTGCGGGCGCCGGGCGCGATCCCGCAGGTGGTTTCGGCCCAGGTTGAGCGCGATTGTCCACAGCCATCCTCTGAGGCTGAGATCGAGTATCCGGTTCCTCTCATATCCGCGCAGCGCGCGATACGCCCTGACGAAAGTCTCCTGGGTGAGGTCTTCTGCCTCGACGGGGTCGCCCGACATGCGCCGCAGGCCGGAATAGAGGTCCCCGCTCATCGCCATGACCAGGGTAGGAAACGACCCGTCCAGGTCGCGAGCCAGAGCAATTTTCAACTCGTCCATCATCAGTAGAACACCTCGACGCCGGCCATGGTTGCGACCGTACCTCCGGAGCGACTCCCGCTAGCTTCTTCGCTATGGAGGAGCAAAGGATCGAGCAGATCCTCGATGCCGCCGAGGAGGCGGCCGCGGCCGGCGCCTCGATCGAGCCCACCGGGTTCTGGAAGGTCGTCACCGAGCTGAAACGCGATCCGTCGCTTCGAGAGCGTTACGGGCGCCGAGTCGCCGCCATCGACCGCAGAGCGTTCGAGTCGTGGGCATTTCTGATGATACCGATGGGCTTGGGCACAGCTCTGATGATTGTCCTCACTTTGGGTGGCCTCCTTCTCGTGGCATGGGCGTACCGTCTCGAGGACCCCTGGAGCTGGCTCACCTTTGGGGCCGGAACCGGGGTGCTTTTGGTGACCACCCATAGTCTTGGCCATCTCTTGGTGGGAGCGAGCTTTGGGATGAGGTTCACGCACTGGTTCATCGGGTCGCTGCCCTTTCCCTATCCGGGGGTGAAGGTCGATTACGAGTCGTACCTCGCCGTCCCTCCCAAGCGACGGGCCTGGATGCACGCATCGGGCGCCCTGGTGACCAAGATGGTCCCGCTGGCGCTCGTCGGCGCCGCCATTGCCGCCGATCTCCCGGTGTGGGTGGCGTGGTCGCTGGTTGCCGTCAGCGTCATCACCATCATCACTGACGTGGCGTGGTCGACCAAGGCGTCGGATTGGAAGAAGTACCACCGGGAGATGAGTTTCTCCTAGCCATCCTCCAGTAGTGGAATCGAGCCGTCGGTGGCGTGAAGCTGCCGATGGCTCTCCACCAACGAACCGAAGTCGGGCGGCTCCTCGACGTCGAGGTCGATGAGGTGGGTGGTATGGGGACCCCCTCCCACGTCGAACGAGCGCGCCTTCCTGATCACCTCGGCCGAGGCGTCGTCGATGCGCCGATGTTGACGTAGGTGGTCGCCCCATGACGAGTTGGAGAAGACCTCGGTGAGGAAGGTGGGGTCGGCCGCGCTGCGGTAGAGCCTCCATCTCCTGGCTCCCGTGCGCAATCGGACCAGTCGCAGCTCGTTCATCGAGTCGACG
>CAZKFU010000227.1:0-2732 GCA_964552165.1 uncultured Acidimicrobiaceae bacterium | reverse complement strand
AGAGCAGCCCGTTGATCCCATATCGCATCTCGGCGTCGCCCAGGAACGGCATCAGTTCGATCGCCTCCTCGAGCTGGGGATCGAAGTCGTCCTGGGTGAGGGGAAGCTCGGTGGGTGACAGACGGGACTCCTCGATGGAGGGGATGGTGTCGGGATGATGGAAGATGGGACGGTGGGCATAGGAGCCCACTTCCATCGACCCGGCGGTCTGGCGTTCATAACAGAAGGTGTCCATGTCCCTCACGATCGGATATCCGATCTCGTTGCCGGTCGCCTGGAGGATCTCAAGCGGACCGACGTCGATCATCTGGTGCACCGCCGGGGTGAGGGGGATGGTCGCACCAGCCATCCGGGCGATCCGCGGACTCCACACCCCACAGGCCACCACCACGTAGTCGCACTCGATCCTGCCCCGGTCGGTGACCACCGCTGCCACCCGGCCATCCCTGGTTTCGATGTCGAGGACCTCGGTGTTGGGGGACACAGTGAGCGCTCCCTTGTCCATCGCGCTCTGCCGCATCAACGTGCCCGCCTGGAGGGAATCCACCACCGACACCGCCGGGGTGTAGAAGCCGCCGAGGATGATGTCCTCGTCGATGAACGGGACCTGCTCTTTGACCTCGGCGGGACTCAGGAGATACGACTCGATTTCCCAGGTCTTCGCCGATGTCATCCGCCGGCGCAATTCCTCCATGCGCGCCTCGGTGCGAGCCACCTCGATACCACCGCTGACGGTGTTGACCCCCATCTGCTCGTACTGGGCCTGGCTGTACAGGGTTAGATGGGTCATCTCCTTGTTGTGGTCAACCGGGAAGATGAAGTTGGAGGCGTGACCCGTGGAACCGCCCGGGTTGGGTAGCGGGCCCTTGTCGACCTGGACGATGTCCCGCCAGCCCAACTCGGCAAGATGATGGACCACCGAGTTGCCCACGATGCCCGCTCCGATGACCACAACGTTGGCCGAGGCGCCCAGGTCGCTCATTCGTCCTCTCTCCTCCAATCATTCCGTCTGGCGGACCGCTCGAGATTCGGCACGAATCTGCTTTCCACAGCGGATTTTGCCGGATAATATTGCAGCGAAATACCACTGTACAGTACTCGTACCACACAGTGGTACGGTGGGAGGAGGTGACGATGAGCGAAGAAGAGCTGGATCTGTCCACACTCTCGGACGACGACCTGGTCGCCCAGATGCATGACGACCTCTATGACGGGATGGCGGACGAGATCAACGAAGGTACCCTCATCCTCCTCGACCGCGGGTGGAGCCCTCAAAAGGTGCTGAACGAGGCGCTCGTCGAGGCGATGCGCATCGTGGGAATCGACTTCCGCGACGGTATCCTGTTCGTCCCCGAGGTTCTCCTGGCCGCCAAGGCGATGAAGGCCGGGATGGCCGTACTCCGCCCCCTCCTCGCCGAGACCGGCGCCGAGACCGTCGGCAGTGTCGTCATCGGCACGGTCAAGGGTGACATCCACGACATCGGGAAGAATCTGGTGGCGATGATGCTGGAAGGTGCGGGATTCGAGGTGTTCGACCTCGGCATCAACACCGACGCCGACGCCTTCATAAATGCTCTCGACGAGCACAAACCCGACATCTTGGGCATGTCCGCCCTGCTCACCACGACGATGCCCTACATGAAGACTGTCATCGACACGATGGTGGAAAAGGGGATCCGCGACGACTACATCGTCCTGGTCGGCGGAGCACCCCTCAACGAGGAGTTCGGCGCCTCTGTAGGCGCCGACGCCTACTGCCGGGACGCTGCCGTCGCCGCCGACACGGCCAAACTGCTGGTCACGGAGCGGCGTGGCGCGGCCTGAGGCTGTCACTTCTGTGGGACGACCCTCAGACCCCCGGGTGCTCATCGTCGGATGCGGTGCCCTGGCCCGAGAGCTGCTGGACGTCATCGCCAGGAACGAGATCCCCAACGTCAAAGTCGAGTGCCTACCTGCGATCCTCCACAACACCCCGGAGAAGATCCCGGGGGCCGTGCGGGCCCGGCTGGAGGGCGCCCACGGCTTCGGCCGCGTGTTCGTCGCATACGGGGACTGTGGCACAGGTGGCCTCCTCGACGATGTCCTCGACGAGTTCGGGGTGGAGCGTCTCCCCGGCGCCCACTGCTACCAGTTCTTCGCCGGCATCGACGCCTTCGACTCCATCCAAGATGAAGAGCCCGGCACCCTCTACCTCACCGACTTTCTCACCCGCCACTTCGACCGGCTCATCTGGCATGGCCTCGGTCTCGACCGCTGGCCTGAGCTCCGCGACGACTACTTCGGTAACTACAAGCGGGTGGTCTTTCTCGCCCAGACCGAGGATCCGGAGCTAACCGAGACGGCCCGCACCTCCGCCGGACGGCTCGGCTTGGACTTCGAGCGGCGATACGTGGGATACGGCGAGGTGGAGCGGGAATTGGTCAGGATCGGCCCATGACCCGCACCGTGACAACCGAGGGGGGACCACCCCCCTCAAACCCCCCGCCAACCCGATCGGCCGCACGGCAAGCTCGGAGCGAACCGAAAGGGCGCCCATGACCCGTACCGTGGTCAGCTCGGAGACCAAAGAGGTCGTTATCGGCTTCGACCAGCCGTTCGTCATCATCGGAGAGAGAATCAACCCCACGGGGCGCAAGCTGCTCGCCGAGGAGATGAGAAGCGGTGACTTCTCCCGCGTCGAGTCCGACGCAATCGCCCAGGTCGAGACGGGTGCCCACATGCTCGATGTCAAC
>CAZKFU010000226.1:0-2736 GCA_964552165.1 uncultured Acidimicrobiaceae bacterium | reverse complement strand
CGCCTTGGCGGAGGCGGCGCGCCGTCATCCGGACCTGGTGGCGGTGTCGGCGGCGATGGTCTCATCCACCGGGCTGGAGAGGATGGCCGTGGAGTTCCCCGACAGGGTGTTCGACACTGGGATCGCTGAGCAGCACGCCGTGACCTTTGCCGCCGGGTTGGCCATGGCAGGGAAGAGACCTGTGGTGGCCATCTACTCCAGCTTCCTGCAACGGGCCTTCGATCAGATCGTCACCGATGTCGCCCTCCACGATCTCCCGGTCACGTTGCTCATCGACCGCGCCGGGGTCACTGGGCCCGACGGGCCCTCACATCACGGTGTCTTCGATCTCTCCTATTTGCGGATGGTGCCCAATCTGGTGGTGGGGGCGCCTGCCGACGCCTCCGACCTCTGCGCCATGATCGAGACCGCGGCCGGACACGATGGCCCTATCGCCATTCGGTATCCCAAAGGTGGTGCCACCTCGCTGCCCCCGCTTCCCGTGGCCCCGGTACCGGTGGGTGAGTGGGAGGTGGTCAGTACGGGGAAGGACGTCTTGTTCCTGGCCGCGGGCCGAATGGTGGAGACGGCGGTCAAGGCTGCCGGCGAGCTCGAGGAGAGCGGCGTCGGGGCCGGAGTGGTCAATGCCCGGTGGATCAAACCGCTCGATGCCCGGCTCCCGGCATGGGCGGCCGACGCCGGGGTGGTGGTGACCTTGGAGGACAATGTGCTGGCCGGGGGATTCGGCGCCGCGGTGATGGAGGAGCTGTCTGTCCACGGGATGGCGGGGAAGGTGATCCCGCTGGCAATCCCCGACCGCTTTCTCCCGTTTGGGTCCCCGGCGGAGATCCTCGAAATGGTCGGGCTCGATGTGGCCTCGGTGGTGAGGAGGGTCCTGGCACTGGTCGCCGGCTGACGGCTGGCAGCCGCCACGAGTTTCTCTCTAGCATTACTGCCTTTCAGGCATTACCTGGATCGCTATGGAGGAATCATGACGAGAACATTGAGGACAATCACTCTTCTGGCCGCATTCACCCTGGTACTCGCCGCATGCGGTGACGATGGGGAAACGGCGGGCGAGTTCGACCTGGTGACCGAAGGCACCCTCACGGTGTGCACCGATGTGCCCTACGCACCGATGGAGTTCGAGGACGCCAGCGCTCCCGGCGGTTACACCGGGTTCGACATCGAGTTGATGCGCGCCATTGCCGTTGATCTCGGGTTGGATCTGGCGGTCGTAACTCCAGGTTGGGAGAACATCACCTCGGGCGCGGCGATGGCAGCCGGCAACTGTGATGTCGCCGCGGCATCGATCACCATCCTCCCCGAGCGGGCGGAGAATGTCACCTTCTCCGACCCCTACTTCAGCGGTGACCAGTCGCTGCTGGTCAAGGCAGACTCGGGTATCAGCTCGGCCGCCGACCTCGCCGGGCTGGCGGTAGCGGTGCAGACCAACACCACCGGCTCTTTTTGGGCGGAGGACAATCTGACCGACGTCGAGATCATCTATTTCGAGGACGCCGCCGGTCCCTACCTGGCACTCGATTCAGGCCAGGTGGCGGGAGTCATCACCGACATCGTCGCCAACCAGGCCGTCGCCGACGAGGATGAAACTGTCATGATCGCCGAGACCTTTACCACCGACGAGGAGTACGGGTTCGCCTTCCAGAAGGAAGGCGTTGAGGACCTGGTGGCGGCGGTCAACGCCACGTTGTCCAAGTTCCGCGACGACGGCACCTACGACAGCATCTTCAGCGATTGGTTCCCCGCAGCCTGAACAGCCAAAGGACGAGAGGGGCGGCCCCATTAGGGTCGCCCCTCCATAGGTGGCCTTGAAACCCCGGCAGAGACGGCAGGTGTTCCGCCTCGGCATGTACGCCCTGGCGGTCGCATTGTTCGTGATGGCGCTGGTGTTTGCCGATTTTGCCCGGATCCAGCGCAACTTCTTCAACGTGGAGGTCATGCGCTCGATGTTCCCCGAGGTGATCACCATCGCCGCCCGGAACACCCTTCTATACACCGCTATCGCCTTCAGTCTCGGTCTGGTTCTCGCCTTGCTCCTCGCCTTGATGAGGATCTCGACCATCGGGCCTTATCGCGCTCTTGCCATCGGCTACATCGAGCTGTTCCGCGGTCTCCCGGCGCTGGTGACGCTGATCCTGGTCGGGTTTGGGCTCCCCATCGCCTTCGGTCCTGCATGGAATCTGGGAACGTTGTGGGCAGGGTCGATCGGGCTCACGATCGTTGCCGGCGCCTATATGGCTGAGACCATAAGGGCGGGGATCGAGGCGGTGCCCCGGGGCCAGATGGAGGCGGCTCGGTCCCTGGGTATGTCACAGAGCCGCGCCATGGTCTCCATTGTGCTTCCGCAGGCCTTCCGGATCATCATCCCCCCACTCACCAACGAGCTGGTTCTCCTCATTAAGGACACCTCGCTCTTCTTCGTCCTTGGCGCCACTCCATTCACCAGGGAGCTGACAAGCTTCTCTCGTTATGTGCTCTCCTTGCGTCGCAATGGGACGCCGCTGACGGTGATCGCCGTTGTCTACCTGATAATCACCCTGCCGCTCACCGCCCTGGTGCGGCGTTTGGAGCGGAGGACGGCCCGAGCCCGATGACTGCCGCCATAGACATCCGCGACCTTCACAAGTACTTCGGCGAGCTGGAGGTGCTCAAGGGGATCAACCTCACCGTCGCCAATGGCGAGGTGGTGTGCGTGATCGGCCCTTCCGGATCGGGCAAGTCGACGCTGCTCCG
>CAZKFU010000225.1:0-2769 GCA_964552165.1 uncultured Acidimicrobiaceae bacterium | reverse complement strand
CGCGTCATTCCACGTCGGCCAGACCAAGCGCGACCTCTCGGAGCTCCTTGAGAGCAGCCTTGCGGGTCTTGGGATCGAGCTCATCGAGGAGGAGGCCACCTTGGAGGTGGGCGTACTCGTGTTGGAGCACGCGTCCCAGCACTCCGTCCCCGGCGTACTCCACCTGCTTCCCATCGAGGTCGAGGGCGCGCACCCGGGCAAACCCGGGTCGGGTGATCGGCCAGAAGTGGCCGGGAACCGACAGACATCCCTCCTCGTACTCGAATTCACCGGAGGTCTCAACCAGCTCCGGGTTGATCATGACGCGGGGACCCAACCCGTCGCCGGCATCGAAAACCGCCACCTGGCGCGATACCCCGATCTGGTTGGCGGCGAGCCCAACCCCCGGGGCGTCGTACATGGTCTCGATCATGTCGGCGACCAGTGCGCGCACCCCGTCGTCGATCTCGGCGACCGGTCGGGTGCGGAGGCGGAGCACCGGGTCCCCAAACCTGCGAATCGGGTAGATGGCCATTGGCTCCGTTACGGTAGATCAGAGGTCGATGGGGTCCACATCCACCCTTACCGTGGCGCCGGAATCGCGCCATCGCTGCACCAGCTGCCGCAGCCGGGTTCTCGCCTCGTCGAGGTGACCTTCTAGCAGCCACCGGCGGCCGCCGTCGATGCCGGCCGGCCCCAGGAGATTGACGCCGGGGAGACCCGCCAGCTCGTCCCCAAGACTGCCGGATCGTTCGCCCCTGATCTCGAGGGCAAGCAGCTCGGACGAGGGTGGAAACCCGAGACGGGCCCTGCTCACCAGCTCGGCCTCGAGGAACTCGATGGCGTCTCCCCGACGCAAGGCTCGCAAAACCGGCGACTCGGGTGAGGAGGTCTGGACCATCAGCCGGCGGCCCGCCCCCGATCGCACCTTTGATGCCACCCGAGAGAGGAGGCGAAGCGCCTCCTCCGCGCTGCGGTAGTTTGTGCCCATCGTTAGGCCGTCGGAGTCGACGGCCACCGCGAGATCAAACAGATCGGGCCCCGCCAGGTCGCGCTCTGTCCCCACAACGATGGGAGCGCCATCGCCCGCGGGCCCTACGTGGTGGGGTGGGAGCCGCCGCCGCAGCTCTTCGACGATCCGGGGCACCGCCGCCCCCAATGCCTCGAAGCGTCCCCCACCGCATTGGGAGCATGACCCCAACGCCGCTCCACATCGAGCACATCCACTCGAGCGCGCCAGACCCGAACCGCAGTTGGTGCAGGTGCGGAGTTGCAGACAACGGACACATCTCATCGCTGAGTTGTCGCCCGTGGCGTTGGCCAAAACGAAAGCCGTGCCTCTGCGTTCCAGGGCACCTCGGAGTGAGGCGATCGCATGGCTGGCCACCATCCCCGAGCCCGGCGGCTCCTGAGAACGGTCCACGATCTCGACCAGAGCCCACTTCCTGCCCGGTGCGGTGCTCACCTCCGCACCGGAGGCCAGGAGCTCAAGGGAAGGGGTCGGCCCCACAAAACCGACGGCAAAACCCTCAACCCTGGCTCGTGCCCGCATCAACTCACGAACATGAAAGGTGGGGGTCTGCTTCTCCTTCATCGCTCGGCGACCCTCCTCGAAGACCACCGCCGCCCCCAGCCCCACGAGATGCCACAGGGCCACCCGAGGGGTCCCCACGAGAAGCCGGCCCGGGCGGCGCATCTCGGTCCAGGAGGCAGTGACTGCAGCCGCCGGCGCGTCACCGGGCACGGAGGACACGCGATACGGGTAACGGCGCCCGGCCCGCTCCTCGGTCATCAGTACCTCCTCGGCGGTGGCCAAGATGAACAATGCGCTTCGCCCCGACTCGAGAAGTGGGGATAAGGAGTCGATTACCGGGCCGGGGTCGGAGCGGGTGACAAGGGCCATGGGTGGCCGGCGCTCCCGCTTGCGAGCTGCCTCCACCAGCGGGGCAAACAGGGCCCCGGGTGCCGGGCCGTTCTCGAGCGGCGACCCGTTCCCGAGCGCCTTCCCGCTCTCATTCGGCGCCGACCGCGGCACATTGGGAGGCGCGGTGCGGTCGAGGACCACCGATAGCGGTGCCACGTAGTGGTGGGCCAGCCACTCGAGGGCCCCGAGCTGCCGATCGGAGAACACCGGGCTGTCGCCTGAGATCGAGGCCACGGGTTTGAGGCCGTCGGGGTCCTTGGCAGAGTCAACCTCGACCACATATCCCTTCACCCTCCGCCCCGAGAGAGGGATCCGCACCATGGACCCCACCTCGACATCGAGGCGCAAATGCTCGGGCACCCCGTACCAAAACCCTCGATCCAACCCCATGTTGGGGACCATGGGAACGATTCGCGCCGCGCCTCCGGTCAGAGCCCGACCGCGCCCTTCAGGGCTTCAACCCGATCCAACCTCTCCCAGGAGAAGCCGTTTCGACCGAAGTGGCCGTACGCGGAGGTCGGCGAGAAGACAGGTCGTCGCAGCTCCAAGGTGTCGATGATCCCCGCCGGGGTGAAGTCGAAGACCTCATCAACGGCTGCTCGGAGCGCACCCAGGTCGATGGTCTCGGTTCCGAATGCGTCGACATTGACGCTGAACGGCTCCGCCTGACCGATCGCATACGCCAGCTGGATCTCCGCCTTGGTGGCCAGCCCGGCCGCCACGATGTTCTTGGCAGCCCAGCGCGCGGCATACGCCCCCGACCTGTCGACCTTGGTTGCGTCCTTGCCGGAGAAGGCCCCGCCGCCATGGCGCGCATAACCGCCGTAAGTATCGACGATGATCTTGCGCCCGGTGAGCCCGGCGTC
>CAZKFU010000224.1:350-2771 GCA_964552165.1 uncultured Acidimicrobiaceae bacterium | reverse complement strand
CTGGCGTAGCGGCGGATCATCTGAACGTTCATGCCCAGCAACTCCGCAACCTGGGCCGCATCGAGGATCGGGGGCAAATCCTCATTCATATTCGTCCTCATCGTTTCTCGACGTCATTCTACGGAAGTTCACGGTTCACTTGAACCCCCTCGCGGTGGAGTCTGAGGCGGCCGATAGGCTCAGGACCTATGGACGAGACACTGCAGCCGGACGCCATCCAAGCCGAGAGGGATGCGGAACCGCAATCGGTGAGCCAGCCCACCAAGTTGATTCGCATCGCCTCGATGACCCGCGCCATGCTCGATGAGGTACGTCAGGCCCCCATCGACGAGGGAGGCAAGACCCGACTCGCCGAGGTCCATGCCCGGTCGCTGGCAGAGATGCGTGAAGTCTTGGCGCCAGACCTCCTCGAGGAGTTCGACGAGATCATGGTGCCGCTGTCCGGCGACCAGGTAACCGAGGCCGAGATCCGCATCGCCCAGGCCCAGCTCATCGGGTGGTTGGAGGGTCTGTTCCACGGGATCCAGGCCTCGCTGTGGAGCCAGCAGATGGCCGCCCAAGCCCAGCTCGCCGAGATGTCGAAACGGGCCGCACTGGAGAGAGGTGAGCCCGACAAGAGAGGCCCCGGCCCCTACCTCTGAGGCGTGTGCAGGCAACCGCAGTGGGTGCGGTCAGGTGCACACACTGGAAGGCTGACCCGTCGGCGTGTGCAGGCAACCGCAGTGGGTGCGGTCAGGTGCACACACCGGTCAGCCGGCGCGGCGGGTGATCGCCCTCTCCCGGCGCACCCGGCGCCGCTCACGTTCGCTGAGCCCTCCCCAAATCCCAAACTTCTCCCCGAGCTCGATGGCGAAATCGAGACACTGGGCCTTCACCTCGCAGGCGGCGCAAATCGCCTTGGCCTTTCGGGTCGAAGCCCCTCGCTCGGGGAAGAACAGGTCGGCGTCGGCACCTCGGCAATTGGCGTAGTCCTGCCACGACAATTCCCCAACTGCCAGAGCCTCCACGAGTTTGCTCTGCATCCGTCCGCTCCTCACAAGCGTGTAATTACATCTATGAGATTAAGCGCGTCTTACGCGCGCCGTCAAGCAGGAATCTCCCCTAACATCTGCTCTCCCGAGAAAAGGCGACACATGCCAGACACGGGCCAGATCCACCAGATGGCCGCCGCCCTCGAGCAGGAGCGGGACGAGATCCGAGCTCAGATCGACGAGCTCCGGACGCGGGAAACCGAGTTGAACCGCCAGGTCAGGGCTCTCCACGAGCAGATCCGCACCCTGCAGAAGGAGAATCTCAAGCGCGAAGGGTCCACCGAGCCCCGCATCGCCCGCTGAGGCCGACCCGCCCTGGCGCGATGGCATAATGCGATGACTCGCGAAAAAGGGCTTCGTGGCAAGAACACTCGATCACAAACGGGCGCCCTGGCCCGTCGAGTTCTATAGGTCGGCATTAGGCAAGAAGTGGGTGATGGCGGTCACCGGTATCGTCATCATCGGGTTTGTCATCGCCCACATGGTCGGCAACTGGAAGATCTTCCTCCCCGACGTCGACGGAGTTCCCGACATCGACATCTACGCCGAGGCGCTGCGTGAGCTCCTGGTCCCCTTCTTCCCCGCCCACGTCGTCCTGTGGCTGCTCCGCACCGGGCTGATCATCGCCTTCATCTTCCATATCCACGCCGCCTACTCACTGACGCTGATGAACCGCAGAGCGCGCCCCGACGACTACGCCGGCCCCCGCCACTACATCGCCGCCAACTACGCCAGCCGCACCATGCGCTGGAGCGGGGTTCTCTTCGCCGCCTTCTTGGTGTTCCACCTCGCCGACCTCACCTGGGCCATCGAGCCCGCGGCCACCAGCGAGTTCACCCGGGGCCGGGTCTTCGACAACTTCATTGCCACCTTCAACCGGCCCGCGGTGACGCTCTTCTACGTGGCGGCCATGGTCGCCCTCGGCATCCACCTCTATCACGGCGCCTGGTCGATGTTCCAGAGCCTCGGTGTCAACCACCCCCGTTTCAACATCTGGCGCCGCTACCTGGCTTGGGGGCTGGCGGTGGTGGTGGTCGTCGGCAACTCCATCATGCCGGTGGCCGTTCTACTGGGATGGGTGGGGGGCGGCTCGTGACCTTGAAGCTCGATGCCAAGGTGCCTCCCGGGCCTGTCGCCGACAAGTGGGAGAACCACAAGTTCTCTATGCGGCTGGTCAACCCCAACAACAAGCGCCGCTTCAGGATCATCGTGGTCGGGTCGGGACTCGCCGGAGCCTCGGCGGCGGCGACGCTCGCCGAAGCCGGTTATCAGGTCGAGGTGTTCACCTTCCACGACTCGCCGCGCCGGGCACACTCCATCGCCGCCCAGGGGGGGATCAACGCCGCCAAGAACTACCACAACGACGGCGACTCGGTGCACCGACTCTTCT
>CAZKFU010000224.1:0-340 GCA_964552165.1 uncultured Acidimicrobiaceae bacterium | reverse complement strand
CGACACCGTCAAGGGCGGCGACTACCGGAGCCGGGAGGCCAATGTCCACCGGCTCGCCGAGGTGTCACTTGACATCATCGACCAGGCGACCGCCCAGGGGGTGCCCTTCGCCCGTGAATACGGCGGGCTGTTGGACAACCGGTCTTTTGGCGGAGCGCAAGTGGCTCGCACCTTCTACGCCCGGGGCCAGACCGGCCAGCAACTCCTCCTCGGCGCCTACCAGGCGATGATGCGCCAAGTAGCCAAGGGCGGCGTCACGCTTCACACTCGGGTAGAGCTGCTCGACGTCGTGACAAAAGAGGGCCGGGCCGCCGGCATCGTCGTCCGCGATCTCGTCACG
>CAZKFU010000223.1:0-2776 GCA_964552165.1 uncultured Acidimicrobiaceae bacterium | reverse complement strand
AGTTGGGCTGGTACATCTCTGCACCCTCGGCCACCCCCGAGTCGACCAGGTCGTTGATCCGCTCCAGCTGCTCCTGGCTGTTGATGGCGCCGACATCGGTGTTCTTGTCGAGTGGGTCGCCTACTCGCAGCGTCGACAACCGCCGCTTGAGCTTGTCGACAAACCGGTCGTGGATGTTCTCCTGGACGAGGAGGCGGCTTCCGGCACAGCAAACGTGGCCCTGGTTGAAGAAGATCCCGTTGATGACCCCTTCGATCGCCTGGTCGATCGGGGCGTCCTCGAAGATGACGTGGGCGGCCTTGCCCCCCAGCTCCAATGTCAGCCTCTTCCCGGTCCCTGCCAGCTGATCCTGGATCAGCTTCCCCACCGCCGTCGAACCGGTGAAAGCCACCTTGTCGACGTCGGGGTGACCGACCACCCCTGCCCCCGTGGCGCCGGCACCGGTGAGGACGTTGAGAACCCCGGGAGGGAGCCCGGCCTCGGCGGTGAGCTCGGCGAGGAGAAGCGCCGACAGCGGCGTGGTCTCCGCCGGTTTGAGCACGACCGCGTTCCCCGCCGCCAGCGCCGGGGCCACCTTCCACGCCAGCATCAGCAACGGAAAGTTCCAGGGGATCACCTGCCCGGCGACACCGAGCGGTTTGGGGTCGATGCCGGGGAAGGCGTACTCCAACTTGTCGGCCCAACCGGCGTAATAGAAGAAGTGCCCGGCCACCAGGGGAAGGTCGACGTCGCGAGACTCCTTGATCGGCTTGCCCCCGTCGAGAGTCTCCAGCACCGCCAGCTCACGCGAGCGCTCCTGGATCATCCTGGCGATCCGGAACAGGTGCTTGGCCCGTTCCTTGCCCGGCATCGGAGCCCACACCTCGGTGAAGGCCCTCCGAGCCGCCCCCACGGCGTCGTCGATGTCGGCGGGCCCGGCTTCGGCCACCATTGCCAGCTGCTCCTCGGTGGCCGGGTTGACGCTGGGAAAGTGCTTGCGCGACCGGGGCTTGCGGAGCTCGCCGTCGATGAACAGCCCGTAACGGTCGTCGAGGGAGACGATGTCGGTGAGCTCACGCGAGCTGGCGTACTCCCAATCCAACGGAGCCGGCGAGGGTTTGACGGCCATCTCGGTCACGATCAGTCCTTGGTGAAGTAGTCGGGTGAGGAGTAGCGACCGGTGGCGAGCCACCTGATCTGCATCAGCACATCATTGAGAAGAGTCGAGGCCCCGATCCGGAACCACGCCGATGACATCCACGGAGTGCCCAGGGTCTCGTTGAGGACGAGCAGGTACTTGATGGCGTCCTTGGAGGTGCGGATGCCCCCGGCGGGCTTCATCCCCACCATGACCCCAGTGGCGTCGTGAAAGTCGCGGATCGCCTCCAGCATGACCAATGTGGCTGGGAGTGTCGCCGCCGGCTGCACCTTCCCCGTCGAGGTCTTGATGAAGTCGGCCCCGGCGGCCATGGCCAGCATCGATGCTCTCCTCACATCGTCGAGGGTGGCCAGCTCCCCGGTCTCCAGGATCACCTTGAGAAGAGTCTCACCGCACGCTTCCTTCACCCGGCGGATCTCATCGAAGACCTTGAAGTACTCCCCGGCGAGGAAGGCGCCTCGGTTGATGACCATGTCCACCTCGTCGGCGCCGGCGGCCACGACTCTCTTTGTCTCCTCCACCTTGAGATCGGTGTCGACCAAACCTGAGGGGAAGTAGGTGGCGACGCTGGCGACCTTGACTGCGGTGCCGGCGGTGGCATCCACTGCATAGGGCACCATCGCCGGGTAGACGCAGACCGCAGCCACCGAGGGAACAGATGCGTCCACCGGATCGGGGCGAATCGCCTTTGCTGCCATCTGAACGACCTTCCCGGCCGTGTCCATCCCCTCGAGGGTGGTGAGATCGATCATGGAGACGATGAGGTCGAGGGCCGCCCGCTTCGACTCCCTCTTGATGGAGCGGGTGGCCAGAGCCGCCACCCGCTCCGCCGCGCCAACCTCGTCGACCGAGGGGACGCTGCGGAGGAACGACCTGAGCGTCGGGGTGGTCACCCGTTCGGGGAGGATCGAGGTGCGGGCAGCGGCCAGCGTCACAATGCGGCCCATCGTAGGCCGCTCTGCGGATCAGCCCACTAGATCGTCCGCGGCGCCGGGGTCTCGATGGCGCCCCTCTCTTCGGGTGTGCCCGGGATCAGGTTGTCGAGGAGAAGGCCGAACACTGCTGCCACCGCGATCCCCGACGACCCGATGGCGACGACGATGTCGGTGAGCCATTCCACCCCAAACACACTGAAGTCCTGCGCAGCCTCGGACCCGAAGTAGTTGGGGAAGACGAACCCGGCAAACAGCACGAAGCCGACGATCATCAGGTTGCGTTGCGAGTCCATGTCGGCGCGGCGTAGCAGCGAGAGCCCCACGGCGGCGATCAGCCCGAAGAGGGCGAGGTACGCGCCGCCCACCACCGGTGTGGGGATGGTGGCGACCACGGCTCCAAACTTGGAGATCAGCCCCAGCAACACGAGGACTCCGGCGCCCAACATCACCACGTACCTGCTCGCCACCTTGGTGAGCCCGACCAACCCGATGTTCTCCGAGTAGGACGTCGAGGAGAAGCCGCCAAAGAGGCCAGTGATGAAGCAGCCGATTCCCTCGGCGCCGATGCCGCGGTTGATCGTCTTCGAGTCGGGATCGCGACCTGTGGCGATCCGCGAGATTGCGTGGTAGTCGCCAAAGGACTCGATCATCGAGGCGAGATAGGCGGCGAGGATGGCGACAAAGAACCCGATGTCGAAGAGCG
>CAZKFU010000222.1:0-2806 GCA_964552165.1 uncultured Acidimicrobiaceae bacterium | reverse complement strand
ATCCAGTAGCGCGGCTCACCGATGCCAACATAAATGAGCCGCGCCCTAGAAAACGCGCTGGCCAACACGCCGTAACGGAGAGTCGCGCCTCCATTGGCGACCACGAGATCGGCCCCAAAGGAACGAACCCGCCGGCGGAGCGCCCGCACGATGGGAAGCTCCAACCTTCCCACCTCGTCGGGCGAGAGGTCCGTCAACGGGTCCACATCGGCGCGGATACTTTCCCCTGACGTGGTCAGACTCACCGTGTCGATCATCCACCCCAACGCCAGCAAGCCATCTCGCAGCCGCTCGGCGAACACCTCTGCCCCCCGACGCCGATCGGTGGCTACCACAACCAGGACTCGCGGCGTCGGCGGTGACGACGGATGGTGCTTGACACGGCGGCTCCAAGCGGGGAAGGCCCAGGGCGCCCTCACCGCCAGGGCGGCCCGGTGCCAAACCGAATCGTGGAGCAACACCGACGCCAGGTTCACCGAGTGGGCCTGGTGGCCGTCGAAACGGGCCAAGTCGACCCGGGGCAGCGCGCGTTCCAGATACGACACCGCCATCGATCGTGGTCTCACCTCCTCGAGGAAACCGGTCGGAATCGGGGCACCCAACGCGGATCTTGTCATCCACAGCGGGAGGTAGGTGGTGCTGCGCAATCCCCACTTCGAGGCCATCTCGGCGACCTGGGACCAGTCGACACCCCGCCTGGTCACCTCCAGAAAGTCGCGAAACAGGATCAGCCGGAATCTGTGATCCAGGATGGCATGGGCGGCCAGAAAGCAGAGGTCACTGGACGCGGGGAGCTCCCAGGTGGGACCGAGTGACGAGTCGGGATTGTGCCGAGCCCTTCTCCACGCCTCGGCGGTCGCTCCTGCAGCCGAGCCCCGAAGCTGGCTGTAGGCAAATAGATCCCAATGCAGGTCGAGGTTGAAGCTGACCCCGCTCGGATCCCTGAGGACGATGTCCCGCTTGTCCGCCTTCGGCCTCTTCTCCGGGACCGCCACCACACACTCGTCCTCGGCGAGCACCGTGAGAACTCGCTCCAGGTCATGAGCCTCCACCAGAACATCCAGGTCGCTGTAGGGTCGGTGACCCAGGTTGCGATATAGGGCGGCCACCTTGGGACCCTTGAGGACCGCGGCCCGCGCACCCTCGGCATCGAGACGCTCCAGAAGACGTCGCAAATGACGTCTCATCACCTCCTGTCGGGCGACCTCCCGAGCCTGAATGGCCCTGACGAGCGGCAGCCCCGAGGCCTCTGATAGCAACCCGATCAGACCGTGGCGCTGCGCCAGCTCCACCAAGCTGGCGGTGACCGATGCGTTTGCCGGGAGTCCGCGGTCGGCTGTCAGCTGGAGAAGGGCACGGGTGGAATCGTCACCGCCCGTCCACCCGGCTTCGTCGGGCATCTGATTCATGAAACGGATGCCAGACTACGGGTGTGGCCGGAGACCGCAACAAGGTGTTGATCTGCTCCGAGGACACCGTCTTTGCCCGTGCCCTGCGACGAGCCCTCCCCGGCTACGAGGTTCGGCTGAGCAAGACACCCGACGGGGATGCCGACGTCGTGGTGTGGCGAATAGACGGAGTGACCAGCGAGGACACGCTGGCAGCAGTGGCCGCGGCGATGCCGACCCTCATCCTTGGCGACGACGACAACCTCATCGCCGCCGTCGACGCCGGGTGCCGCGGGTTTCTGCCTCAAGACGCCACTCTCAACGAGATTTCGACGGCCATCGACACCATCGCCTCCGGAGGGGCGGTGGTCCCGCCGCTGCTGCTGGGAAGCCTGCTGCGCCACCTCGTGGAGCGGCGCCGTCATTCCACGGCTCGCGCCACCGAGATCATGAGCTCCCTCACCAACAAGGAGAGGGAGGTCTTCATGCTGGCGGCGGCGGGGGCCCGCAAGGAGGAGATCGGAGAGCGGCTCTTCATAAGCCCGGGGACCGCTCGCACCCACCTGCAGCGTGTGTACAAGAAGCTGGGCATCCACTCCCACGCCGAGTTGGTGGCGCTTGCCGCCGGTCTTGGTGCCGACAACGATTAGGAGATACATGAAGGCGCTGCCCCTGCGACGTGGCGAGATCTGGAAAGAGGCCGGCCCCGAGGGAGTGGCCATCTACGAGGCGGAAACCGACGGGCTGCACGTCCTCAACGCCAGCGCCCTCGCCATCTGGGAGCTCTGCGACGGCAAGACGACACCCGAGGAGATGGCGCTGGCCGTTGCCGAGCTGACCGGGCTCAACGTCGAGGCCGCTGCCACCGATGTGGCAGCGGCCCTCGAGACGCTAGAAGGTCTGAACCTGGTCGGTTAGGCCTGGCTGCAGACCGTGTGGGTACCCGGCCCCAGGACGTAGGTGTTGCAGGTCTGACCCGCCTTGACCCACACCGTGACCGTGCAGTCCGTTCCACCGAGATCGGAAGGAATGGTAAGGCTGGCGCATGATCCGGTGAGCGGGGTCACCGAGAAACCGAGGCTTCCGCCATTCATGCCCGCCGGTAGGTCTTCCTTGTCGGCGCAAAGCGGGGCGGCACCGGGGTCGTTCTCCCAGTCACCGTCCTCCCACTTGACGAAGTAGGCGGTATCGGTACAAACCACGTTGATACCGATGTAGGAGATGTCCTGCCCACCCGGAGTGGTGGTAGTGGTTGTCGGGCTCGCCGTCTGGGCGAAAGCCCTCCCCATCCCCAAGGTCTGCACGATCGGGGTGGCCCATACCACGGCACCGCCGAGCGCCGCTCCCCTCTTCAACAGGTCTCTTCTGCTGAGACCCTGTCCCTTTTCCTCTGACACTTGTCTACCTCCCTGGTCGCG
>CAZKFU010000221.1:0-2821 GCA_964552165.1 uncultured Acidimicrobiaceae bacterium | reverse complement strand
GCCCCCGGGTAGGCGTTGAGGACGGGGCGGAACGAGAGCTGACCAGTCTGACCAACCGCCTCGATCGCCCGCTGTTCGTCCACGACCCCTGGAAGCTGAACCACCACGGTGTTGCTCCCCGAGATGGCGATCTCCGGCTCCTGGACACCGCCGAATGCCTCTATCCGGCGGCGCATCACGTCGATGGCCACCTCGATGCGATCGAGCGGCGTTCCCTCGGGTGCGGTCAGCACAACCGAAGTCCCACCTTGCAAGTCCAGGCCGAGTCGAGGGGTGATACCAAGGGCGAGCGACGCCGCCAAACCCCCCCAGGCGATGGCCAGGACTACCGAGAGCCCGACCAACCGGCGAGTCACTCGGCGCTTTCGCCCACCCGAGCGCCGATGGCCCGCCGCGCCACCCTGAGCCGCCCCTGCTCGACCTCGAGCACCACGGAGTCGTCTCCCAGCTCGACAACCCGACCGTGGATACCGCCGAGGGTGCGGACCTCGTCGCCGATCGCTATCGACTCGGAAAGCTCCTGCTGGCGCTTCATCCGCTGCCTCTGGGGTCTAATCAGGAACAGCCAGAAGACACCGATCATCACCGCCAGGAAGATGAGCGACGTGTACGAGCCGGCGTCCGTCGTACCCCCCTGGGCAAAGACAAGATTGAACAACTGTGAGCCCTCCGTTCTGTGACGGCGGAAGACTAGGTGGTTGGAGGCAGGAACACGGAAAACGGCGCCCCACCGGGCTCAGAGCAGAGTGGGCTGGGAGTCGGCCGGGGGATCGAGGCCGAGATGGGCGTAGGCGAGAGCAGTGGCGACCCGACCGCGCGGGGTTCTCTTGAGAAGACCGGTTTGGATGAGAAACGGCTCGTATGCGTCCTCCACGGTCTCGGGGTCCTCGCCGACGGCGATGGAGAGCGTGCCCAGGCCCACCGGACCGCCACCGAACTTGGATATGACAGCGTCGAGGATCGCCCTGTCGACTTTGTCGAGCCCAACATCGTCGACCTCGAATACCCGGAGCGCCTCGGCGACCACATCGAGGTCGATGATCCCGTCGACCCGAGCAACCGCAAAGTCCCTCACCCTGCTCAGCAGACGGTTGGCGATCCTTGGCGTCGACCGGCTCCTGCCGGCGATCACGGTTGCCGACTCGGTGTCCAGTTGGATGGCGAGTATGCCCGCCGACCGCATGACGATCTGGGCGAGATCGGTGGTCTCGTAGTAATCGAGTCTCTCCTCGATCCCGAACCTGTCACGCAGCGGAGCCGTCACCTTCCCCTTCCTCGTGGTGGCCCCAACAAGGGTGAAGCGAGGCAGCTCGATCCGGATCGACTGCGCGGTTGGCCCCCTGCCCAGCACGATGTCGAGCTCGAAGTCCTCCAATGCCGGGTATAGGACCTCCTCTACGATTCGCGGGAGTCGATGGATCTCGTCGATGAAGAAAACGTCGCCTCGATCCAGGTTGGAGAGGATGGCGGCGAGATCGCCCGGTCGCTCCAACGCGGGGCCCGATGTGACGCGAAGCCTGACGCCCATCTCCTCGGCGACGACGCCAGCCAGCGTCGTCTTGCCCAGCCCGGGGGGACCGGACAACATGAGATGATCGATGGGTCGCCCTTCGGCTCGTGCGGCATCGATCGCGATCTGCAGGCGCTCTTTCACTCGGCTCTGGCCGATGAACTCGTCCAGTCTCTTGGGGCGTAGCGTGAGCTCGGCGTCCTCGTCAACGAGCACCGGGCTGAGGATGCTCTCTTCCCTCACCGCTGGCCCAATTCCTGGAGGGCCGTCTTTACCTGATCCTCGACGGAGAGGCTCGAATCGAGGCCGACTGTCGCCTTGTTGATCTCAGCCGGGGTATAACCCAGGCTCTCCAGGGCGCGGCGCACCGGCGACGACCCGCTCCCGTCGAGTTGTGACATCGCCTCCATAGTTGGCCCCAATTCGAGCACCAGCCGCTGCGCCCCCCTCTTGCCCAGTCCGGGAGCGACGGTCAGTGCCTCGATGTCCCCGACGGCCACCGCCGTTCGAACCTCGTCAGGGGTGAGCGAGGAGAGGATCGAGAGGCCGAGTTTGGGACCGACGCCGCTGACACCGAGAAGGGTCCGGAATAGGTCGCGTTCTGACTCCGAGCCGAAACCGAACAGGCTCATCCCATCGTCACGCACGTTGAGGTGGGTGTGGACCACCGCCTCCTCCCCGACGTCGGGGAGCGAGGTCGCTCCCCTGGTGGTCATCGAGATCTCGTAGCCGACACCTCCTGCTTCCAGGATCATCGAGTCGCCGCGCTTGGAGACGACGATCCCCCGCAGCCTCGCGATCATCCTGTCACACCCATTCGGGCAGACCGTAGATGACAGAGGGCGATTGCCAGCGCATCCGATGCGTCGGCTGGCCGGGGGGCGACCGCCAGACCGAGCAGCCGGGCCACCATCGTCTGAACAGCGCGCTTCCCGGCAGCCCCGTCTCCGGTTATCGCCAGCTTCACCGCAGTCGGGGCATACTCAAACACGGGGACCCCGTGCTCCGCGGCCGTTGCCAGGGCAACTCCCGAGGCACGGCCAACCGATATCGCTGTCTGCAGGTTGCGGTTGGTGAACGTCTTCTCGATGGCGACGGAGTCGGGATGATGCCTGGTCAGTATCTCGTCGAGCCCGCGCTTCAACTCGTAGAGGCGCTCCGCCGCGGTGAGGGAGGTCTCGGTGACGATGGCCCCAGCGAAATGCGCGATCGGTGGCCGGCCCGCTTCCACCAACCCGTACCCGGTCCTGGTAAGACCCGGATCGATACCCAATACGAACATGTGTTCCCTCAGCGTAGCGCGAGGGTCTG
>CAZKFU010000220.1:0-2828 GCA_964552165.1 uncultured Acidimicrobiaceae bacterium | reverse complement strand
CCCAAGGCCATAGGATTCCGCCGTTGCCGACTTCGACGCCTCTGATCCATGGGGCGTCGCCGAGGCCATCGAAGCTGACCCGGGCCAGGCTCTCGGAGCCAAAGACCCCGGTGGCGGTCAACAGCCACGAGATCAGGTAGGTGGTCACGATGGCGAGCAGAATCGGGAACAACGAGAAGAACCGGACCCGCCTAGCCAAGACCAGCGAGAAAACGAACACCAACGCCAGCATCAGCAACGACATCCCCCAGTGCGTGGAGGCGGTCGCCGCCGCCGCTCCGAAGAGCGACAGCCCGATGAGGGCGATCACCGGGGCGATGGTGATAGGAGTCACATAGCGGCGGAGAAACCCGAGCAGCCCGCCGAACCCGATCAAAATCTCGATGAGCGCTCCGAGGATGATCGCCCCGGCGATGTACCGCATCGCGTCCTCACCCGGGTGGGCAGCGATGATGGCGAAGAAGGGGACCAGGAAAGCAAACGAGACCCCCTGGATGATCGGCAGGCGGGACCCCACGCTCACCTGGATCGCCGTCGCTATCCCGGAGCAGATGAACACCGAGCTGATGAGGATGGCGATCTGGGCCCGATCGAACCCCATCTCCGGGCCTAGGAGGAGGGGAACCAGGATCGTCGCCCCAAACATGGTGAGCACGTGCTGGATACCCAAACCAAGCGCCCTGGGGAATGGTTGCGGTATGTCGTCGAGCCCGTAATTGAGATCGAAACGGCTCTCGCTGGCGGCGGTGCCCGCGGTCATTGCTGCTCCCTTCTGAGTCCGTCCTACGGTCGCCACACCCTACGCAAAGCACCTTGTGTCATGTCGGCCGAAACGCCTAGTCGATCCGGCGGGGCCTACCATCCCCGAGCCCATGACCCGGACCATCCTCGTCGCCGTGGGCTGGCCCTACGCCAGCGGCCCCCGGCATCTCGGCCACCTTGCCGGGGCATACCTCCCTGCCGACATCTTCGCCCGCTACCACCGGTTGGTTGGCAACCGAGTCCTGATGGTCTCCGGATCCGATGCCCACGGAACGCCAATCACCGTGCGAGCCGACAACGAGGGTGTCACCCCCCAGGAGATCGTCGATCGCTACCACGCCGAGTTCCTCGAGAATTGGGAGAGACTGGCAATCTCGTGGGACCTCTACACCTCGACGGCAACAGAGAACCACCACGCCGTCACCCAGGACATGTTTCTCCGCCTTCTCGAGAATGGGTACCTGGAGAAGCAGAAGTCGCAGCAGTACTACGACCCCGGCGGCAAGCGCTTTCTCCCCGATCGCTACGTGCAGGGCACCTGCCCCCACTGTGGCTATCCCGAGGCCCGCGGCGACCAGTGCGACAACTGTGGCCGCACCCTCGACCCCACCGACCTCATCGCCCCGCGGTCGAGGCTATCGGGAGCAACGCCGGAACAGCGGGAGACCGAGCACTACTTCCTGCTGCTCTCCAAGCTGGAGACGCCGATCCGGGATTGGCTCGAGTCACGTCAAGGGTGGCGGCGGCATGTAAAGAACTGGGCGCTGGGGATGATCGACGAGGGGTTGCCCGACCGGGCCATCACCCGGGACATCGAGTGGGGTGTGGAGGTACCCGTCGACGACCTGGGGCCCGGAAAGCGGATATACGTGTGGTTCGATGCGGTCATCGGGTATCTATCCGCCTCCAAGGAGTGGGCGGTGCTCCAAGGGGACGAGCGAGCCTGGGAGGACTGGTGGACCGACCCTCGAGCCGAGTCGTATTACTTCGTGGGCAAGGACAACATCCCATTCCACACCGTGATCTGGCCGGCGATGCTGATGGGGTACGGCGGGCTCAACCTCCCCACCGATGTCCCCGCCAATCACTATGTCACCTTCGCCACGGAGAAGGCATCGGCGAGTCGCGGGGTCGGCATGTCGATGGGTTGGTACCTCGATCGGCTGGAGCCCGATGCCATTAGGTATGCCCTGGCGTCGATTCTGCCCGAGCAGAACGACACCGACCTCTCCGATGGTGACATCATCCGTAGGGTGAACGACGAGCTGGTAGCCACCTGGGGCAACCTGGTGAACCGCGCCCTCACTATGACAGTCGCCAGCTTCGATGGGGTGGTGCTCGAGCCTGGTCCTCTCACCGAGTCCGATACCGGGCTGATCGCAGAGGTCGATGCCGCCTTGGTCGATGTGGGACGTCGCATCGAGGCCGTCGAGCTGCGTGCCGCCCTCCGCCGGGCCATGGAGGCGGCGGCTGCCGCCAACGCCTACCTGAACGCGGAGGAGCCCTGGAAGAGGGTGAAGACCGATCGGGAGCGGGCCGGCACCGTCCTCAACACCGCCGTGCAGGCGATTTCGGGGATCCGCATCGCCTTGTCCCCGTTTCTACCCTTCAGCACAGCCTCGCTCGGCGAGATGCTGAGCCTGGAGCCGTCACCGGTCATGTGGAGTCGCCCGCCGGTGCCGGCGGGGACCCGACTAGGCGAAGTGAGCACGCTCTTCGCCAAACTGGAGCCCGACGCCCTCGACTGAAGCGGCGTGGGGGTCAACCCGGCGGGTATACCCCCATCCCCTTGGCCTTCTCGGTCTGCCAGAAGATGGCGGCGACCTCATCGATGAGGTCCACCAGCTTCTCGCCCTCGGCGGGGTCGACCGACTTCTTGGCGTCCCCCGCCTGGTGAATGGCGCGCCAGATGAGATCGTCGAGGTTGGCGAACTCCTGGCGGTGCTCCGCCGTGAAGAAGTCGGCCCACAACACCATCAAATGGTGCTTGACGAGCTCGGCGCGCTCCTCCTTGATCGCTATGGCCCGCGCCCGAAACACCTCGTCGTCGGTCTCGTGGTACTTCT
>CAZKFU010000219.1:0-2829 GCA_964552165.1 uncultured Acidimicrobiaceae bacterium | reverse complement strand
AGTCTATGGGACGGGGATCACCGGGCAAAATCGGAAACTAGCAAAGCGGCTAGACGTGACCTGCAAAGTCCACCGGGTAGGGCGGGAAGCGGGCGGCCATCTCCCCCACCCGACCCGCCACCTCTTTGAGCTCGGTCTCGTCCTCACGACCAAACAGCGCCCTGGCAATCAGCGTCGCCACCTCCCCGGCCTCCTGCTCCCTCATCCCCTGGGTGGTCATCGCCGGCGTTCCGATCCGCAGACCGGAGGCTCGGAAGGGAGGGCGGGGATCGAAGGGGATGGTGTTGAAGTTCAGCGTGATGCCCACCGTGTCCAGCAGTCGGGCCGCATCCTTTCCCGTCAGGTCCTCGTCGACCGATCTGAGGTCTATGAGAAAGAGATGGTTGTCAGTGCCCCCCGAGACCACCCGCACACCTTCGGCAGCCATTTGCGCCGCCATCGCTCGGGCGTTGGCGACGATCTGATCGGTGTACACCTTGAACTCCGGCAGCGCCGCCTCGCGGAAGCAGACCGCCTTGGCTGCCACCTGCGACTCGATGGGGCCGCCCTGTGCGTTGGGAAAGATTGCCTTGTCGATGGCGGCGCCGTAGTCCTCGGTGGAGAGGATCATCCCTCCGCGTGGGCCACGCAATGCCTTGTGGGTGGTGGCGGTGACGACGTCGGCATACGGGACCGGATTGGGATATGACCCGCCGGCGACGAGCCCGATGAAGTGGGCGGCATCCACCATGAAGACCGCTCCCACCTCATCGGCGATGCTGCGAAAGGATCGGTAGTCGAGCTCTCGGGAATAGGCCGAATAGCCGGCAAGGACGATCCGGGGTCGGTGCTCGAGGGCAACCCGTCGCACCTCTTCCATGTCGATCAGCTCGGTCTCGGGGTCGACCCCGTATGCGACGAACTTGTAATAGAGCCCGCTGAAGTTGACCGGCGACCCGTGGGTGAGGTGTCCCCCCTGGTCGAGCCTCATCCCCAGGACCGTGTCACCGGGCTCCAACAGCGAGAAGTAGACCCCCATGTTGGCCTGCGCCCCCGAGTGAGGCTGGACGTTGGCGTACTCGGCGCCAAAGAGGGTCTTTGCCCTCTCGATGGCAAGTGACTCCAGCTCGTCGACGACCTGGCAGCCCTCGTAGTACCGCTTCCCGGGGTAACCCTCGGCGTACTTGTTGGTGAATACCGAGCCCGAGGCCGCCATCACCGCGGGGGACGCGAAGTTCTCCGATGCGATGAGATGGATATGGCTGTTTTGCCTCTCGAGGTCCTTGCGGATCAAGTTGGCGACGTCGGGATCGATGGTCTCGATCGGGTCCATGCGGATCATGAGCCCGGAGGGTACCGGCTCACACCGTCACCGGGCCCTGTCGCAGTACGCGCAGCGTGGGGCCGGTGGCATCCACCACGGTCGAGGCCACCCCACCGGTGGACTCTCCCACCAGGTATACCGGGACCTCGTCACCGAAAATCTCATACGCCTCGACATCGGTCAGGGCCTCCCTTTCGCCGCTGCGGTTAGCGGAGGTGACGGCGAGAGGACCAGACAACGACAGCAGCGCGAGCGCCACGTCGTGGGCTGGGACGCGAAGGGCGACCGTCAAGGTCTGCGAGTCTCCGATCCACGTCGGTAGCGCAACCCGCGGCTTGACGACCAACGTCAAGGCCCCCGGCCAGTGGCCCGTGGCGAGACGCCGAGCGTGCTCGCCGATGATGCCGATCTCGTCCGCCTGATCGAGCGACGCAACCAGCAATCCGACCGGCTTGTCGGAGGAGCGCCCCTTGAGACGAATCAGCCTCGCCATCGCACCCTCGGTCCACGGGTCGACCGCCAGCCCGTAGACGGTGTCGGTGGGCAACCCCACTATCTCGCCGCGTGCGATGACGTCCGATGCCTCGGCGATCATCGCCGGGTCCCGACTACGAAACGATCACGGCCGGCGAGATCGCGGCGAACCTCGACCTCCAGCCCCACGAACAGCGGCTCCACGTCGCCGCCCTGGGTCTCCCCGATCTCGCACACCACGGCGCCGGTCGGGGACAGAAAGACGATGGCCTCGGCACCGATGGCCTCGATCACCTCCAAACCGCTCCTTCCTGCTACCAGTGCCTCCCTGGGCTCGTGTCTCACGTCCCGAGGCAATCGTTCGTACTCTCCCTCGGCCAAGTACGGAGGATTTGCCACCAGGAGATCGACTCCGCCCAACAGATGCGCCGGGAGTGGGTCGTAGAGGTTGCCCTCGAGAAACCACACCCGTGCGTGGTGATCGCGAGCGTTCTCCTCCGCCAGCTCCAACGCTCGAGAGGAGATATCGGTGGCATAGACCTCAGCGTCGGGGAACCGCCTGGCGAGGGCGATGGCCAGAGCGCCGGATCCAGTGCACAGGTCCACTATTACCGACGGCGAGGCCACGGCGAGAACGGCCTGCTCGAACAACTGCTCGGTCTCGGGCCGAGGTATGAGGACCCGTTCGTCCACCCTCAGTTCGAAATCGGGGAAATGCGCAGTGCCTTCGAGATACTGCAAGGGCTCGCCGGCGAGCCGGCGAGCTACCAGCCGCTCCAGATCAGAATCGGTCGCCGCCACCGACCGGAGCCTGTTTCTCTCGTGCTCGGGAAGCTCGGCAGTCACCGTTCGGACCTTACGCAAGCGCAGCCTGCTCCGCGAAGCCGAATGTGGGAGAATCATCGCACCGAGTCGGTTCGGGTCATGTCAGACACCAAGAGAATCCTCATCGCCGACGATGCCGCCACCGTCGCCGCCTTGCTCACGGCCGCTCTGGAGATGGACGGCTACGAGGTCACCTCTGTTGGCGACGGCGAGCGAGCGTTCGAGGA
>CAZKFU010000218.1:0-2853 GCA_964552165.1 uncultured Acidimicrobiaceae bacterium | reverse complement strand
CCGAGACCTACCGCGAGGTCTACTCGTGGATCCTGGGGAGGCTGGGCACCGTGGGTTGGGGCGATGTGGCGACGCTTGCTCCCTATGGGGTGATATCGATAGTTGTCGTGTTGGCCCACCGCCGCCATCTGGACGTCCTCGCCCTTGGAGATGAGGAGGCAGCGGCCTTGGGGGCCCGAGTCCGACGGGTCAGGGGCCTGGTGGTGGCGGCGGCGACGCTGGGGACCGCGGTCGCAGTGTCGGTGACGGGTCTCATCGGTTTCGTAGGGATCATCGTTCCTCACGGAGTTCGACTCTTGGCCGGGTGGTCCAACCGGGTGGTGCTACCGCTGTCGGTGATCTTCGGAGGCGCCCTGCTCATGGGCGCCGACCTCTTGGCTCGCACTGTGGTCTCTCCCGCCGAGCTTCCCATCGGAGTGGTCACCGCCTTTCTCGGCGCCCCGTTCTTTGTCTTCGTGTTGCGAAACAGCAGCAGACGGATCTGATGAGGCTGAGCGGGGTTTCGGTAGAGATGGCTGGTCGGGTGCTGGTAGGCCCGGTCGACCTCAATGTCGGCAGCGGGGAGTGGGTGGGATTGATCGGTCCCAACGGCTCGGGAAAGACGAGCCTGCTCAGAGCCGTCATCGGGGCGGTGGCGCACTCAGGTGTCATTGAGGTCAATGGCGGTCCCCCTCGCAATCGGCTGGGCCGCGACATGGCCTGGATGCCGCAGCGTCCGGAGCTGCCTCCGGAGATGGCTGTCGGAGACTATGTTCTCCTGGGTCGGACCCCACACCTCTCCTACCTGGGTGTCGAGGGCCGGTCCGATCGAGAGGCTGCTGTCCGCGCATTACGTCTGCTCGACCTTGCCGAGTTTGCGGAGCGCACCCTTTCCACGTTGTCGGGAGGCGAAGTGCAGCGGGTGGTGCTGGCACGTGCCTTGGCGCAGGAGGCTCCGATGCTGGTCCTCGACGAGCCGATATCGGCTCTCGATCCCGGACATGCCCTGGAGGCGATGGAGCTGATCGACCGGCTTCGCCGGTCTGAGGGCCTCACCGTCGTGACTGCTCTCCACGACCTCACGCTCGCCTCGCAGTTCTGCGATCGGCTGGCGCTGCTGTCGGAGGGACGCCTGGTAGCCCATGGACCACCCCGCGAGGTTCTCACGCAAGCAAACCTGGTTCCCCACTATGGGGCAGGGGTGGAGGTCTGGGAGGGACCGGGTTCGTCGGTAGTCGTGGTCCCGGTGCGACATAATGAGCCCGAGGAATGACTGAGCCCACCTCGAAGCCACCGACGTCGCCGCCACCGCGGGCCTCGGTGCGCAAATCGTCTCTGGTCCTCGTCAACACCGGCGACGGGAAGGGAAAGTCGACGGCTGCGTTTGGGACAATGATTCGAGCCGTAGCCAGGGGTTGGCAGGTGGGTGTCTTCCAGTTCCTGAAGTCGGGGGATTGGAGCGTGGGGGAGGAGAAGGTGGCGCGTCGGCTCGGCGTCGACTGGTGGACGCTCGGCGATGGGTTCACCTGGGATTCAGAGGACCTCGACGAGTCGAAGGCGATTGCTGCTCGAGCCTGGGAGACGGCGCGGGAGCGGATCGTCGCTGGGGAGTACGACCTCGTCGTGTTGGACGAGATCACGTATCCCATCAACTGGGGTTGGATATCCCTCGATGAGGTGGTCGCCACGATCGCGGGGAGACCGGATCGGGTGAACGTCATCCTCACCGGGCGCGACGCTCCAGAGGCTCTGATCGACCTTGCCGACACGGTCACCGAGATGCTGAAGGTGAAACACGCCTATGACCGGGGGATCATGGCCAAGCGTGGCCTCGACTACTGAGTCGGTTTCCGTCAAGAACGCCGGGTGGCAGCCAGCTCGAAGAGGTGGCTTGCCCCCTCTCCCAGGACCGAGAATCGGTCGTCGGCGGTGTGGCCGCGACGCCACCTGATGAAGATCTGCTGGAGAACGACGCCCATCTTCCAGGTGCCGAACACCAGGTACCAGGGAAAGGCTGACACGTCCCTACCGCTCAGGGTCGAGTAGCGAGCCACCGCCTCGTCGCGGCGCAGCCACCCTGGTGTCGTGGTGGGCATTGGATTGAGCGCCGATGGGATCTCACCGGGGTCGTACCAACTCGCCATCAGCGTGCCCAGGTCGGCCAGGGGATCGCCTCTGGTCGCCATATCCCAGTCGTAGACGGCGACACAGAGACCAGGGTTCTCGGCGGAGACAGCCGTGTTGTCGAGCCGCCAGTCATTGTGAAGTAAGGTCACATCATCGGAATCGGGGATGTTGTCCTCGAGCCACGAAGCCACTTCGGCGGCGGCCCCGGCCTCCCCATCGCGGGCATTCTCCCAACGTGCCCTCCAGCCCTCGACCTGTCGTCCCAGGAAGCCCGAGGGCCGTCCCAGATCCCCCAGACCGCAGCTCTCGGGGGAGACTTGGTGTAGCTCGGCCAATGTGTCGACTACGACCGTGGATAGGGCGCGATTGGCGTTCGCATCGCCACCGCCACCAAATATCTCGGGTACGGATTCACGGACCACGACACCGGGCTTGCGCTCCATGATGAAGAAGGTCGACCCGATCACATCGGGGTCGTCGCAATAGGCGAGAGCGCGCGGTGCCTTGTCGAAGACTCGATAGAGGCGGGAGAGGACCCCGTACTCCCGGGACATGTCGTGAGCCCCCGCCGCCACCGGCCCCAAAGGGGGGCGTCTCAGGACGAGCTCGGAGCCATCGGCCATGGTGAGGAGGTAGGTGAGATTGGCCTTACCCCCGGAAAACTGGCGCACCACCGGGTAGCCATCGATCCCCAGCTTGGCTCCAAGCCACTCGGCAAGGGGCAGCACGTCGAACCGCTCGTCGGCC
>CAZKFU010000217.1:0-2885 GCA_964552165.1 uncultured Acidimicrobiaceae bacterium | reverse complement strand
GCTCGGCCAGTCGGTAGCGGTGCTCGACGAGCAATTCGTCAGATTGTTTGGACAGGTGGAAACTGGTGCCGTATCCGCGCTCACCTTTGCCCGCCAACTCAACATGGTCCCGGTGGGGGTCATCGCCCAGGCGGCGGGAGTAGCCGCCTTTCCTTTCCTCGCCCGGCTTGCGGCTGGTGGCGATCACGACGAACTGGCACGGACCACGGGACGGGCCGCCCGCAACACTTTGTTCGTGGCGGCGGCCGCGACCGCGGCGGTGGTGGTCCTGGCCCGCCCCCTGGTGCGGCTCATCTATCAGTACGGGAAGTTCACCGAGCAGGACACCGAGCTGGTCGCCAGCCTGCTGATTCTCTACGCCTTCTCGATACCGGCTTGGGGCCTGCATCAGATCCTCTCCCGTCATTTCTATGCCAAACGAAGGATGTGGACCGTGGTCCTCATCGGTACCGCGGGCACCTTCGCCGCCATCCCCGTCTGGCTGGGACTCCACACCGCGTTGGGAGTTGAAGGCTTCGCTCTGGCTTCGACCCTGGTGATGACGGCCTATGCCCTGGGCCTGCTGGTGGCCTGGGGTTTCGACTCGGGTTGGGCGCCGGTCCGCCTCCTGATCCCATCTCTGCTCAGAGGTCTGATCGCCGCCGCGGCAGCCGTCTTGATCGCCCAACCCCTGGTGCAGGCGATGTTCGGGGGATCGGACCTATCGATCATCGGAGGTCTGATAGCTGCTTTGGTGGGTGCCTTGACCACGATGGCGGCATTCCTCGGGGTCTCCCTCCTGCTGCGGGCGCCCGAGCTGACCGAGCTCCGTAGAAAGAGCGGCTAGGCATTCCGGTCGGATGCGACGTGGGCCGCTCAGACCGGGCGGGTGATTCCCAGCGGGAAGTTGGGCTGTTCTGGTTCGTCGGCCCGCATCCATGCCGGCAGAGACGCGTCAGGAGCGGGCCTCTTGATAGCGGCCTGCTCTTCTTGGGCAATCCGGTCGAGCACCACCGCGATCACCGCGGCTTCGACCTCGCTCGCACCGCCTCTTATCTCCATCCCCTCAGACATCGGGCAACTCCACCAGCTCGATCAAGGTGCCGGCGAGATCCCCGGGATGTACAAACGCAATCCGGGCGCCTCTCCCGCCTTCTCGCGCCGATCTGTCGACCAATCTGGCCCCGCTCTCTTCGAGGTGCTGAAGGGCCAGGTCGATCGATGCCACGACGAAGGCAACATGATGGAGACCTTCTCCGTTCTTATCGAGGAAACGGCCGACCGGGGTATCAGGCCCCAGAGGCTGCAGAAGCTGGACGAATGACCCACCGACCGGAATCATCGCCTCCTCGACCCCCTGGCTTTCGACTGTCTCCCGATACAGAGGCTCGACCCGATAACGCTCTCGATAGCCTGCGAGGGCGTCGTCGAGGTCATTCACGGCTATTGCCACATGATCCAGATTGAGCAGTTTCACCCTCAGAGGCTATTGCGCCCATGGGGTGGTGTCATCCCCGGCCGGTAGGCTTCGGCGCCAGGAGGTGTTCTTCTCAGCATGCACAACCCCGTCATCACCGGAATCGCCCGAACCCCGATCGGGAAGTACCACGGCAGTCTGGCACCGCTCAGGGCGGTCGACCTAGGAGGCGCGGCCATAGCGGCCGCCATCGAGCGAAGCCGGGTGGATCCGGCGTCGATCGATGAGGTGCTGTTCGGTCATGTCCTCCAGGCCGGTGAAGGCCAGATCACGGCGCGGCAGGCCGCGGTCAGGGGCGGTCTCAGGATGACCATCCCCTCGGTGACGATCAACAAGGTGTGTCTTTCGGGGATGTCGGCCATCGGCCTCGCCGAAAGAGGGATACGAGCCGGTGACACCAAATTCGCCATCGCCGGCGGGATGGAGAGCATGTCGAACGCGCCCCACGTGGTCCGAGAATTGCGGTGGGGTGTCCGGATCGGCAACGCCGAGATGGTCGACGTCCTGCAGCACGATGGCCTGTTCTGTGCCTTCGACCACTGCACTATGGGTGAATCGTCCGATCACAAGAACCAGCGTCTCGGAATCGGACGGAGCGAGCAAGACGATTGGGCGGCCAGAAGCCACCTCCGTGCTGCCGAGGCTACGGAAAACGGCACATTCGCCGATGAGATCACGCCGGTGCTCGTCGCGCCCGGAAAGGGGGACACAACGACGATCGACCGTGACGAAGGTATCCGTATCGGTTCGACACCCGAATCCCTGGCCGAGTTGGCACCGGCTTTTGTCTCCGGAGGAACGATCACCGCGGGCAACGCCTCGCAGGTTTCCGATGGTGCGGCGGCAGTCGTGGTTGCCGACCGTGAGGCCGCCGAGGCCTCCGACGCACCGATCCTCGCCGAGATACTCGCCTACGGTCAGATCGGTGGTCCCGACGCCACACTCCACGAGCGTCCAGCCGAGGCGTTGGGGATCGCCCTGAAGCGAGCAGGTCTCGACCCAGGCGACCTGGACCTGATCGAGATCAACGAAGCATTCGCCGCGGTGGCGCTCTGGTCGGCGAGACTGCTCGGTATCTCCGAGTCGAAGGTCAACGTCAACGGAGGGGCCGTCGCCCTTGGGCATCCGCTAGGAGCAACCGGGGCCCGACTCGTGGTCACGCTCATCAACGCTCTGCAGGCTCGCGGCGGTGGCATCGGAGCGGCGACCCTGTGCGGTGGAGGTGGACAGGGAGATGCGATCGTCGTGAAGGTGCTCGGCTGATGTCCGAGCCTGTCGAGAGGAATCTCGGTCTCGAGATGGTGCGCGTCACCGAGACTGCCGCCATGGGGGCGGCCCGGTGGCTGGGACGTGGCGACAAGGAAGCCGCCGGCGGCGCTGCCGTCGACGGCATGCGGCTCCATCTCGCCACCTTGGACATCGACGGTCT
>CAZKFU010000216.1:0-2895 GCA_964552165.1 uncultured Acidimicrobiaceae bacterium | reverse complement strand
TCCGGCCGGCGGGTCTCCTCGGTGAGCGGCTCGCCTTGGAGGAACGAGGATGACCGCGGTCACTGCCCCGACAGCCGGGTTTGCCGAGGTCGAAGGTCGGAAGGTGGTCCGATCCGGTTTGATCGGCGGCGCGATCCTGCTCCTCATCGTCGGGGTGGGCATGTTCCAGATATTCAACGGTCGGAAGATGATCGACCCCTATTTCAGCGCCGGGTATGCCGCCGTGCTCTGGGTGCCGCTCCTCTTCGGGTTCCGCGCCTCGGTGCGCCCGATCCTCGAAGGTGTCGACAACCCACCGCCAGGCATGCACAACGTCATGGCCGGGCTGGCCACGGGAGGGATAAGCGGCGGGGTGCTGGCCCTGCTCCTGTTGCTGGCCAGCACCGTCGACATCCGGTCGGTCTTCATCAACATCTCGCCTTCGCTGATCGATCTGCTCAGCTACGGAGGATCCCCGGCTTCGGGTGCGGCGATAATCGTGGTCGGCGGAGCCGTCCTCGGCGCCCTGGGCGGGGCGATACACCTCATCCACGACAGGGCCAGGATGATCCTCTTGACGGTGACCATCACCATCATCGGGCTCAACTTCCTCGAGCTGGTGGTCGGAGACATACTTCGGGCCGCCGGCCTTCGTCAGGTCGACCGGTGGATCTACGCCCCGTCGCGGGGCGTCACCCCGATGGCCGCGGTCGTCATAAGCGCAATTGCAGTGGCGATCCGACTGGCCACCCACGGTCGCACCTCGGGGTTCCGGGGGCGTTACGAGGCGCTCACCGACTCCAGCCGGCGCAGATGGATGTTCATCGCCGGCATGGTGGCTCTGGGTCTGGGGGCATTCCTCCCCACGATCTTTGGCCTGTTCCTCAACGAGGTCCTCTCCAACGTAGGCCTCTTCATCCTCCTCGGCCTGGGTCTCAACATCGTGGTCGGATACGCAGGACTGCTCGATCTGGGTTATGTCGCCTTCTTCGCCGTCGGTGCCTACACCACCGCGGTCCTCACCTCCCCCCGCTCTCCGGCGATCACCCCGGAGATGGCCTTCTTCGAGGCCCTGCCATGGGTGTTGGCCATGGCCACCATCGCCGGGCTGGTCATCGGCACCCCGGTGATCCGGATGCGCGGTGACTACTTAGCAATTGTCACCCTCGGGTTCGGCGAGATCATCCGGATCGCCCTCAACTCGGACTGGCTGGCACCTGCTTTCGGTGGGGCGCAGGGGATCCTGCGTATCTCACCGCTCGAGCCGGGCGGCTCCACCAGTGGGATCAGGGTCGACTTCGGCTTTGTCATCGCCGCCGCCGGTTTTATGGCCCTGATCGTCGGCTTCCTACGTTGGCGGGACCAGAAGCGAATCGACCGGGGTGAGGTCGGACCCCTGCCCAACGGCCACCACAACGCCACGACCAACAACCTCCTCATCGGCCTCGGCGGTCTGGCGGTGTTGCTCGGGGTGATCTTCTACGACTTCGCCACCTGGACCGTGGTGGGGATCAACCCGCCCGACATGTTCCGGATCATCCTCGTCTTCGCCGCCATCGCCGCCTTCGTCTCCTGGCGACTGCGTGACTCGCGGGTGGGACGGGCATGGATGGCGGTTCGGGAGGACGAACAGATCGCCCAGTCGATGGGGATCAACATCGTCACCACCAAGCTGCTCGCTTTCGTCATGGGAGCCATGCTCGCCTCAATCGGTGGCGCCTTGTTCGCGGTGAAGCTGGGCACCATCTTCCCCCACAGCTTCGAGATCATCCAATCAATCATCATCCTCGTGGTGGTGATCGTCGGAGGGATGGGGAGCATCAAGGGCGTGGTCATCGGGGCGGTGGTGCTGATCGGGATCCTGGGCGGGCCCACCCAACCCGGGCTCCTGCGCGAGTTCGGGGAGTTCAAGCTCCTCGCCTACGGGGTGATCCTGGTGTGGATGATGCTGAAGCGGCCCGAGGGGCTGTGGCCGGAGGCGAGACGGGCCCAGGAGCTGCACACCGACGAGATGGCGCAGGACGTCTGGCTGCGCGGCCAGGCCGAGGCCGAGGAGAGGGAGGCCCTCTCATGACCGCCCTTCTCGAGACCGTGGGGTTGGCCAAGAGATTCGGCGGGCTCAACGCCCTCTCCGGTGTCGACTTCCACATCAATGAAGGCGAGATCGTCAGCATCATCGGCCCCAACGGGGCGGGGAAGACCACCTTCTTCAACGTCGTCAGCGGGATGTATCCCCCTGACGATGGGGTCACCATGTTCCGGGGTCAAAACATCGCCGGGCTCACCTCCGACCAGATCACCAAGATCGGTGTCTCCCGCACCTTCCAGAACGTCCGGCTCTTCCCCAACATGACCGTGCTCGAGAACGTGATGGTGGCCCAGCACTGCCGGACCAAGAAGAGCGTTCTCTCCACGCTGTTCCGGACGCCGGGCTACCTGAGGGAGGAAGCCGAGATCGAGGCGCGGGCCAAGGAGGTCCTCTCCTTCTTCGGCACCCGACTCCATGGGTACCGCTGGGAGCAGCCGGCGATGGTGCTCTCCTACGCCAACCGGCGCCGGCTGGAGATCGCCCGTGCCATGGCCACCCAGCCCGAGCTGCTCCTCCTCGACGAGCCGACCGCGGGGATGAACCCCCGGGAGACACTGGAGCTAACCGAGTTGATCGGACAGCTCCGCGACCGGAGGGGGTTCACCATCGTGGTCATCGAGCACGACATGAGAGTGGTCCGCGATGTCTCCGATCGGGTAGTGGTCCTCGACCACGGGGTCAAGCTGGCCGAGGGCTCGTATGAGGAGATCTCGACCAACGACAAGGTGATCGAGGCCTATCTCGGCCGCCCCGCCGGCGAGCAGAGTGCCTGATGAGCGAAGACCGCACTCCCATCCTCGAGTTCCGTGGGGTCAATGCCCACTACG
>CAZKFU010000215.1:0-2896 GCA_964552165.1 uncultured Acidimicrobiaceae bacterium | reverse complement strand
CGAGATCGCGCCGGCCGGCATCGGGTTCGTGGAGGGTCGCAGCCTCGCCTTCAACGCAGCTCGCCCGGCGATGGCAGTGGTGCCCCCCATGACCAGCGCCGTGGGCCACAGCACCGGCGGGCTCACCTCGAGGTCACCCTCGAACAGGAAGATGCCGGCGAGAAGCAGCGAGATCGTCCCGCCGGCAGCAAGGACACCGACGCCAGGGACGAAGATCTCCCCGATGAAGAGGGCGATGGCAAGGATCAGCAAGGCCAGCCCTGCGGTGGTCACCGGGAGGACACTGAGGGCGAAGAAGCCGAGAAGCAACATGATGATCCCGGCGATCCCGGCGAAGCCGAGCCCGGGGTTCGCTGCCTCGTAGACAACGGCGAGGGTACCGATCGACAGGAATAGCAAGGCGAGATTGGGATCGGCGATCTGCGCCAGGATTCGCCGGAAGGTCGACATCTCGTGACGCTCGGGGACCACCCCGGCGGTGCTGATCTCCACCATCTCATTTCTCACCTCCACCACCATGCCGTCGATTGCCGACAGGAGGTCGTCTATGTCATTGGCGATCAGGTCAACCGCGCCGTCCTCAACGGCCTGACTTGCAGTCATCGAAACGCCCGATCGGACCGCGGCCTCAGCAAACTCGGTGCTTCTATCTCGTCTCTGCGCGACAGAGACCGCGAAGGCGGCGGCATCATTGATGATCTTGTCCGAGATCTCGCCCCCTTCCAAGTCGACCGGGGTAGCCGCGCCGATGGAAGTCGCCGGTGCCATGGCGGCGATGTGGGCGGCCATGGTGATGATGGTTCCCGCCGAAGCCGCCCGAGCACCCTGGGGGTGGACGAAGACCACGACCGGAGTGGGGGCGTTGAGAAAGGTCTGGACGATGTCACGCATCGAAGTGTCGAGCCCTCCAGGCGTGTCCAGAGTGACGACGAGTACGGCGTTCTGCTCGGCAGCGGTCTCCACAGACGACACCAGATGATCCGCTATCACGGGTGTGATCGGGCCGTCCACCTCGGTCAGGAGCACGGCTGTGGTTTGGGCGCTTGTCGGGGCCGCGGACAAAGCGACCAGCGCTACCCCGGCGATGACTCCGCCAATGGCGCGACGCACTCTCACCGAGTGATTATCACCCAACTTGGCAAGTGTGCGTCCCGGGCGTGGTCTGGAATGCTCCGACGGGCGCAGGCTGGGAGTCGGGGCGTCAGCTGGTTTGCGGGGAGGTCTTGGCCGGTATCGGGCTGAGGCGCCATCTCCCGTAGGCGATGAAGGCGAGGACGGCGGGGGAGCGGGCCGCACTAGCCGATGACGAGGTCGAGCGTGGCTTCGAAGCTCTCCTCGATGTCGTAGGGCATGCCGAAGCCGTTGGCCAGCTCCAGTGTCACAAAGCCATGAATGGCGGATCGAATGGCTCTGACAACCGGAATGACCTTGCCTTCGGAAACCCCCAACCCGGCGACCAGCGTGGCAACCAACATGGCGGGTTTGGCCAGAGCGGTGTATACCTCATCGTCCTCCCCGGGTCGGGGCGAAGGGAGCAGCGAGGCAAACAATCCTGGGTGCCTGATAGCGAAGCTGCGATAGGTGCGGGCGATCGCCCGGAGGGCTTCTCTTCCCTCCAGAACGCCAACAGCCTCCTCAAACGCCGAGTTCAGCTCGCGGGCGGCGTGGAGCTGGAGCTCCCTTCGTAGACCAGGCAGCCCTTCAACATGGGCGTACAGCGATGGTGACCGTGCCCCCAGGTGCTCGGCGACCCTCGCCAGCGTGAGGTTTTCCAGCCCCACGCGGTCTGCGATCTCGGTCGCAGCCCGAACCACGTCGTCGATCGAGATCCCAATCCTCTTGGCCATCTCAGGAATCCACCGTCCGCCTCTCGCTCCGCAACTTGAGCGCCAGGTTCATCTCGACGAACCCGGCTTCAGCCCTCCTGACGAGAGGCCACAGAAGCCAGACCGCCAATCCGGTGAACTCCTCCCGCTGTATGAATCGTGTCGATCCGTCGGGGAGTGGTTCGAGCTCGAAGATATGGCGGCCATCGAGTATCCCTCGTATCCCCACCCTCCCCAGCCACGCCAAGTGCTTTCCCGGCTCGTGGCTCACTACCAAGGGCCTGAAGCGAGTGGCTCGGGATCCCGGCGGCTGAATCACTACCTGCAGCTTCGACCCCACCGCGGGGTCGCCTTCGATCGAGCGCACGAATGGATTCCATGTTCTCCAAGCCTCGAAGTCCATCAGCTGTGACCAGACCTCGTCCGGCCCGGCCCCGATGTCGATCTCGCTGCGCAATGTTCTCATGGAAGCTCCTGTGTCTAAGTAGCTTAGACAGTATCTAACCCCGTTAGACATGTCAAGCCTCGATAGGGTGCGCGCCCATGGAAGCCATACCTGAATTCCCGTCCGACTTGGACCAGCTTCGTGCGTTTCTCGACACCGACGGCGCCGCGAAACTCCCCGGCCTCATGGGTGTGGAGATCGTCGAGATCGGTCCGGGGCGAAGCCGGACCAGGGTCGATGTCGAGACCAAGCATTTGGCGCCGAACGGTTATCTCCATGCCGCCTCTTTCATCGCTCTTGCCGACTCGGCGGCGGGATATGGGTGTGTCGCCTCTCTTCCCGACGGGGCCACCGGCTTCACCACGATCGAGTTCAAGGCAAACTTCCTCCGCACGCTGCTTGAAGGAGGGATGACAGCGGAAGCGACGCTCGTGCACGGGGGCCGCACCACCCAGATTTGGGATGCGGTGGTCACCTCAGAGGTTGATGCCAAGGTGCTCGCCTTGTTCAGATGCACCCAGCTGATCCTGTATCCGCGGTAATCGCGGCCGACGCGCTCTAGGGCGAGTCGAATGATCGCTGGCGCCGGTCCCGCGGAGCAGGGGGACAACTGCACACCCCCCTG
>CAZKFU010000214.1:0-2936 GCA_964552165.1 uncultured Acidimicrobiaceae bacterium | reverse complement strand
CAGATAGGTCAGATGACGATCGTCGATCCCCTTGCGGAACTTGACCGTCACCGGGACCGACCTCGCGGCGGCCACCGCTGCGGTCACGATCGCCGAGAAGAGGCCGATCTTCCAGGGAAGGGCGGCGCCACCGCCGTGGCGGGTGACCTTGCCCATTGGGCAACCGAAGTTCATGTCGATGTGGTCGACGTGCTCGCTCTCGACGAGGAACGAGACCGCATCGGAGATCGAACCCGGGTCGGTGCCATAGAGCTGGATGGATCGTGGATTCTCGTCGGAGTCGAAGCGCGCCAGCTCCCTGGTCTTGGGGTCGCTCTCGACGAGGCTTCGGGCTCCGATCATCTCCGATACGTAGAGGCCTGCTCCGTACTCGCGACACAGTCGGCGGAAGGAAGCGTTGGTTATGCCCGCCATAGGGGCGAGGACGACTGGAGGGTCGACGGCGATGGGACCGATGCGCAGCATCGGAAGTCAGGTTACGAGGCGCCGGGAAGACGGTCCAGATTGTGAAGGCGCACCTGCCCCCGTGCCACGAGCCGTTCATCGCCGTCGGTGACTCGGACCTCCCAGAGCTGTTGGCTCCGGCCACGGTGGATCGGTGTGGCTACCCCATGGAGCTCACCTTCGGTGGTGGCGCGCAGAAAATCGGTCGAGTTGGAGACCCCGACACATCCGGCGAGGCCCTGCTCCAGCGCCCAGATGGCGCCTCCCGTCGAAGCCAGCGTCTCCACCATTGTGCAGTAGACGCCGCCGTGGACCACGCCGTAGGGCTGATGGTGGTGCGGCTCGATCTTCAGCCGTCCCGAGCACATGTCGGCGGTGGCCTCGACCAGTTCGATGCCGGTGTGACCCACATAGGTGGGGCGATCGAGAAAGGGGTTGGCGGCCATCAGCTACCGCAACTCGTCTCCAGCTGCTTGACCGGCCCCAGATCGTCGTTGACGTACTCCCAGATGTCGGTGGAGAAGCCCTCGAAGAAGGCGGCGTTGAGCACGATCTCCATCTTGGCATCACCACTGAGGTCGGCCACGGCGGCGACGGTGAAGGCACCGACGTAGGGGATGGGCTCCGCAGTGATCACCGAGTCGCCAAGGATCGCGGTCTGTGCCTCTCCCTGCACCACCTTGCGCATGAAGGCGATCGAGTACTCGCCAACCTCGTCGACGATCACGTTGTCGCCCGTGTCCTCTGCCACCACCAGGATCTCGTTGACCCCGTCACCGTCGAGGTCGAAGAGGATGAGCTGCTTCAAAGTGGGAGTGGCGACATCGAGCCCCCGGCTCGCCAGCAGGCTCGAGGCAAATCCCTGGTAGGTGGGATTGTTGGTGTCCGCCGTCTCCACAAAGTGGGGTGTGAGATCCCACCCTGCCGAGATGGCGACCCCGATCGGACCCGGGAACTCCCCGAGAATGGCCTCGTTGCTCAACTCCACCCCGGGGTTGTCGAGCGGCTCACAAACGGCAGTGGGTGGGCCTCCCGACAACACCGCCGAAACACCGAGCAAGACCGCTTGATAATCCTCGCCGCCGGTGACGGGCATGTCACCGAGGTTGGCGATCCCCACCCACGTCGCTCCGTCCCAATAGCCAAGGGCGCCAAAGGTGGTGGTGATGAGAGGCTCACTAGCCCAATTGCCGGCCAGTGTGGTTGGTGGCGCCTCGGTGGTGGTGGTGGCCTCGGTGGTGGTGGGAGGTTCGGTGGTGGTCGTCGACTCTGGAGTCGTGACCGGAGCGTCGGTGGTGGTCGTCTCAGGAGCCAGCGTGGTCTCCGACGCCTCCTCGTCACCGTCCCTCAGGGCAAGAAATATCAGTGCTACCAGGACGACGAGCAGCAACGACAACCCACCGATTATCCACGCGGTACGCCTTTCCATCCGCGCTCAACCTAATCGGGCGGGGCCTTGCGCAAAGACCTGATCTCGGCCCCGACAGCTGCCATCAGCCGGGGCAGCAGATGGACCGGAAGCCCGATGACGGTGAACGGGCTTCCCTTCACCTCGTTGATGAATGTCCCCGCATAGCCTTGGAGCGCGTAGGCGCCGGCCTTGCCCATAGGCTCGCCGGTGGCGACGTAGTCGGCGATCTCCTCATCGGTGAGAGGAAGCAAGCCGACCTCGGTGACATCGATGAGGGAGGCGACCTGAGTCCCGGCGGCGACTGCCACCCCGCTGTACACCTGGTGGGTGTCACCCTGGAGGCGCTGCAGCATCCCCCGAGCCTCTTCGGGATGCGCCGGCTTGCCGAGCACCCTCCCCTCATGGACGACGACCGTGTCGGCCCCGACAGCCAAGACACCCGTTGATACGGCGAATTCTGCCTTCGCCCGTGCCACCCTCTCCACATAGGCGGTCGGGGCTTCCCCAGGAAGCCTCGACTCGTCGATGTCGGGAGACACCATCTCGAAGGCGAGCCCGATACCCTCCAGCAGTTGGCGGCGCCGGGCGGACGTGGAGGCGAGAACCAGTCTCATGCCACCACCTCGCCGTGCCGAAGGACCAGCCTGGGATGAGCAAGAATCGCCGGGGTGAGCCGGGGATCCTCATCGAAGAAAACCGCGTCAGCTGGCTCACCTGGCTCAAAGAGGACGTCCCTGCCCGTGGCCAACCTGCCGGCAACGGAGACGGCGTCGACCACGGACTCGCCGCTCATCCCATACTCGCTGAGGCGAACGGCCTCGGCGGCGACCCCGTCCGCAGGCGTGATGAGATCGGTCCCGGCGAGAACCACCACACCAGCCTCAACCGCCAGCGGAAGCAATCGCCGGGTGTTCTCCAGACCCTCGAGCATGAGTTTCCCGCCCGAGGACTCCGCCCCCAACTGTGCCACCAATGCCTCCATGCGCAACAGTGTCGGGACCCACATCCCTCTCCGGGCGCCCAGTTGCTCGAGATCATCTTCATTGAGGAATGGCCCGTGCTCGATCGAGTCGACTCCGGC
>CAZKFU010000213.1:0-2951 GCA_964552165.1 uncultured Acidimicrobiaceae bacterium | reverse complement strand
GACGACCACGCCACCGGGTGGTGAGCCCGCCCCGACCTCGACCACCATCGCCGAACCCACGCCGCTCGCCGGCCGGACCGTGGTGCTCGACCCCGGTCACAACGGCCTGAACTGGTCGCACCCAGACGAGATCAACCGCCTGGTCGACATAGGAAATGGCACCAAGGCCTGCAACACCACCGGGACCCAGACCAACAGCGGGTACACCGAGGCTCAATTCAACTGGGATGTCGCCGTTCTCACCCGGGATCGGCTTCAGGTGTTGGGAGCGATCGTGATTCTCACCCGTCCCGACAACGATGGTTGGGGGCCTTGCATCAACGAGCGAGCAGCGGTGGGAAACAACGCGGGCGCCGACGCCGTGATCTCGATTCACGCCGACGGCGGGCCACCCAATGGCCGAGGCTTCCACGTGATTCACCCCGGCTCGGTGCCCGGTCTCACCGATGACATCGAGGAGGCATCGCTCCATCTTGCGCTGGCCCTCCACACCGCGTACTCGGCCACCGGGATGCCCCCGGCTGACTACGTGGGCACAGGAGGCTTCTCGGCAAGAAACGACCTCGGCGGTCTGAACCTGTCTGACGTTCCGGCGGTGTTTCTTGAAGCAGGCAACATGCGTAACCCCGTCGACGCCGCCCTGCTAGCCGACGCTGACTTCCAGGGGTCGATCGCCGAAGCCATCGCCTCGGCTCTGATCGAGTTCCTGCCCCGCAGCTGAGAAAGCCATCTCCATCGAGCCCGCTAGCTTGCCGCAGGTGAATTCGGCCGCCCTCACCGCGACCCTGGCCTGGCTGGTCGACATCCCTTCCGAGACCGGGTCGGAGACCGCCATCTGCGAGGCGATCGCCGGGCGCCTCTCCTCATACCCCCAGACTCGGATCAAGGATTCCTTGGTGGTGGGGGAGCCGTCACCGGGCGGGGTCCTCCTGGTCGGGCACACCGACACCGTCCCCAACCAGGGTCAGGGCCCGGCATTCCTCGAGGGCGACCGTCTCCATGGGTTGGGCTCCACAGACATGAAGGCCGGGCTGGCCGTCATGATCCATCTCCTCGAGGAACACGGCATCGAGCGGCTCGCCGCGGTCTTCTACGCCGGCGAGGAGGGCCCCTACGCCGAGAACGAGCTCGAGGACGTCCTCGACCAGGTGCCCGCGCTCACGGGTGTAGGCACCGCCGTCGTGCTCGAGCCCACCGACCGCAAGGTCGAGGCCGGGTGCAACGGCGTCGTCAACGCCATGGTCACCTTCGACGGCGTCGCCGCCCACTCGGCGCGGCCCTGGCGCGGAGAGAACGCCGTCACCAAGTCGGCGCCGTTCCTGGCGGCCATCGATCGGTTCGAGCCCGAACCGCATCTGGTGTCGGGTCTCGAGTTCATCGAGGTGGTCTCCGTCACTCGCGCCCACGGCGGTGTCGCCAACAACATCATTCCCGCCCGCTTCGAGTTGAACGTCAACTACCGGTTCGCCCCCGATCGGAGCATTGCCGAGGCGGAGGCCAGGCTCGGTGAGCTGTGCCGGGGGGCGGATGGGTTCGAGATCGTCGACGCCGCACCGGCGGGGGCGGTCGACATCGATCATCCCTTCTTGGCGAGGTTGGCCACGGTCTCGGGGTCGGATGTCGTCGGCAAGCAGGGGTGGACCGATGTGGCGCGGCTCACCGGCCGCGGAGTGCCCGCGGTGAATTTCGGGCCGGGAGAGACAGCTCTTGCTCACACCGTCGGGGAGTCGGTCCGTGTGTCGGATCTGGTGTGGGCCTACCAGTCGTTGTCGACTGCTCTCGATTGACTGGGCTCGGTCAGCCCGACCGCGGCGGTTGTCCGACGCGCGAGCGACCTTTGGTGACCACGACGGCCAGGAAGATGAGCAGAGTCACCCAGATCAGCCCGGGTCTGATCAGGGCAATCGCCACCGCGCCGCCGAGAAGCCACAGCGACCCTCGCTTCATTCTCCCCAGGGACGGCATCACAAGGGCAACGGCGCCGGCGACCGCCCCCGCCCGGATCAAGACGTTTCCGATCAATCGTCCGGCAGCCAAGGCGACGACCCCACCGACGATCACCACGGCAGCTATCACCCCCAGCGTTATCCCGGTCGATCGGTTATCCATGGGGGAACAGTATCGACGCTTCCTAGACTTCCCTGCCCCATGCCCATAGAGATTGATATCGCCCATGTCGCCAGGCTGGCGCGTCTCGGGCTCTCCGAGGAGGAGATGGCTCATTACAAGACGCAGCTGGGAGTGATCCTGGAGCATGCCGCCAGGGTTCAATCGCTGGAGACGGGCGACCTCGAGCCCACGGCGCACCCGCTGGGGTTCTTCAACGCCTTCCGCGACGACGTGGTGACCCCGTCGCTAGATCGAGACGAGGTGCTGAGCCAGGCCCCCGATGCCGAGGACGGGTTCTTCGTGTCGCCACCCGCCCTGGGGGGCGAATGAGCGACTCGACCGTCGTCGCCGCCGGAGCGGCCCTGCGGGCTGGAGAGACCTCGGCCACAGAGCTCACCCAGCGTGTCCTGAATCGGGCATCGATGACCGAGTCGCTGCTCCACTGCTACCTCAACATCGACCACGAGGGTGCCCTCGCCGCCGCCGGGGCCGCCGATGAGGCGCTGCGTCGCGGCGATGACACCGGGCCCATGCTGGGGATCCCGGTGGCGCTCAAGGACAACATGTGCACCCGGGGGTTGGAGACGACGGCTGCCTCGCAGATCCTCGCCGGGTACGTACCGCCCTATGACGCCGGAGTCGTGGAGAGGCTTCGCGCCCAGGGGGCAGTGATCGTCGGCAAGACGAACCTCGACGAGTTTGCGATGGGGTCGTCGACCGAGAACAGCGCCTACGGCCCCACTCGCAACCCGTGGGACTCCGACCGGGTTCCCGGCGGGTCTTCCGGCGGCTCGGCCGCCGCGGTGGCGGCCGGGTCGGCGCTCGCCGGGCTGGGCTCCGAC
>CAZKFU010000212.1:0-3009 GCA_964552165.1 uncultured Acidimicrobiaceae bacterium | reverse complement strand
AGGCCGGCCTTTTCCAGCGGTTCTGGGAGCGCCTGTTCGGTTAGCCCAGATCACCTCACAAGGTTGAGGTGAAGGCGAAGCGCATGAAGACAAGTAGCCGGTTGCCCTCGAATCGGAGAGAGTGACCCTCGCCCGGTCCTGGTTGACAAGCGTGAAGTCGGGAGCATGTTGGCCAACCAAATGGGGGCATCGGGGCCGTTCTCTTTCAGTCGCTCAACGTCCAGCCGTCGAGCAATACTCGAGCCGCCCATGCCACCGGATCGCGGAGCTCCTCGGCCGATGGAATCCGCCATGGCTCACTCCACAGAGTTGCCAAGGCGCCTTCGCCGTAGCGTCGCTCCACTTCCTGACAGAAGAGGTCTCCAGCCTGAATCGGCTCCGTCCGGGTGGCGTCGATGCCGAGGGAAACACCGCTGGTGGTGGTGGATCTCTCCTCGTCGCGAAGGGCGGTGATCCGATCGAACTCTGGCAGGAGGTCGGAGACCGAACGCCTAGCCACCAGCCGGGCGCAACCGGCGAGCGTGGCCAGGAAGGCCTCCAGCTCGGCTCGAGGGGCGGCAGCCTGCTCCCCACCGAGCAGGGCCTCGATCCCGCCAGATTCGGCGAGCGCCCGCTCGATCTCGTCGGGGTCGGTACCGGAGCCGACGAGCCCGGAGAGGGCAGTGGGGTTGATCTCGATGGCCGCGGCGAGGGCGGCCACCAGCTCGCCGATTCGATCGGGGACCCATGTCACGGCCGAGGCAGCGCGGAACGCCACCTCGTTGGTGACCACCCATAGCCGGGCTTGGCGAGGGTCGAGCTGGTGGTTGGAGGCGAACGCCTCGACATGGGGGACGATGACCGAGAGCGGAAGCAAGCGGTCGGGAGGAAGCCCGGTGTCAAATCCGGCAAGCGCCCAGCCAGCCACCGAGCCCACCAGAGATCCAACCTGGAGCCCGATAAGCGCCGGCGAAAGCTGACCGGCCAACGCCGCCGCCGGGCCCTCCAGAGTGACCGCTTCGCCCATCGGCTCCACCAGGTATCCGTAGGCTTCGAGATGTCGCTCCGCCCACGATCTGGGGTCCAGGGGCAGCACGTCGGGAGCCGCCACCACCGGGAACGGTGCCACCTCGCCAACCTTGAACTCTGCGAGCCGGGCCATCTCTCGGTATTCCTCGCCGGCCCACGGCTCTACGGGGACTCGGTCACCCGAGAGGTGCTTGGCCACCTCTGAGGCGAGCTTCCAGTTGATAGGCCCGGGTTGGTCGAAAAGCTCGAACAGCCGGGAGAACAGGTCGTCGTTCATGGCACCAGCCGTCCCAGTGTCACCGACATGGTGGCCTCGGCTTCGCCACGCAGGTAGACGACGGTGACTTCGTCACCGGCTCGGAGGCGCCGGAGAAGGGTGAGGAGGCCCTCCAGCGTGGTGATGCGGGTCCCGGCGATCTCAACTATGACGTCGTTTATCTGCCCGCCCGCGGCCTCGTAGGCGGACTCACCCCGCATGTCCGAGACACCTACCCCGACCGGGTACGCGGCGCCACTGTCGGAGGCGTTCACCGTCGTCCCATTGATGCCCAGGAAGGCATGCTCTACCACGCCATCGGCTATGAGGTCATTGGCCACACCGATCACCAGGTCGGTGGGGATGGCGAAGCCGAGGCCCTCGGCGCCGACGTCGGAGACGGCGATGGCGGTGGTGATCCCAATCAGCCTCCCCGAGGAGTCGAGTAGCGCTCCTCCGCTGGAGCCCCTGGTTATGGGGGCATCGGTCTGCACCAATCCGTACAGCGTGGTCCCCGAGTCGATCCGGATGGCGCGGTCGAGAGCCGAGACGATGCCCGAGGTCACCGAGGGGCCCCCTTCCAGGCTGAGCGGGTTGCCGACGGCAATCGCCGGCTGCCCGATCGAGGCTCCCTCATCGAGGAGGATGGGAATCGGGCTGAGGTCAGCCCGACTCACCAAGAGGACGGCAACGTCTGTCAGGGGATCGCTTCCCACCAGCTCGGCGGGAAAGCGGCCTCCGTCGGCGAAGGTAACGGTGATGGTGTCGGCATTCTCGATGACGTGGTGGTTGGTGAGGATGTACCCGGTGTCGCTGTACACGACCCCGCTGCCTCCACCTCGCCCGAAGAGACCGGAGACGTCAACGGCCACCACCGATCGGATCGCCGTCGCGGCGACTCCTGTGATGCGTCCCGCTTCGACGGGGTCGGTGACCGGCAGGGACGTACCAGGCGGGACGGTAAGGATGGGCGGTGGTGGTATCGAATCCGGCGCCGGCTCGGTGAGCACCCCGGTGAAACCGAGCACGGCAAAGGTGACTCCCGTCCCCAGGAGAACCCCTCCCAGAATCCCCAGGATGAGAGCCCACGGGTCGACGCCGCGCCGACGCCGTGCCTCGGGGCGCAGCTCGACCTCGTAATGGATGTCGGCGGTCGAGATCGGATCCGGCTCCCAGACCGGGTGGTCCTCAGGTGACGAGGGCGAAGGCATATGCTCCAGATTGTATGGAACGCGAGGGACAACAGATCCGGGTCAGAGTCGGCCCCGAAAGCATCGATGTTGGCGCGGCGATCGATGCCGTGCGCCGGAACGATGCGGGCGCGGTCGCCGCTTTTCTGGGGACCGTTCGCGACCACTCGGTGGGGCGAGACGGGGTGACCCGACTCGAGTATGAGGCCTACCAGGAGGCGGTGGAGGGTGAGATCGCCAGGCTCGTCGAGGTGGCCAGAGCGCGTTGGGCACTCCTGGCGGCGGTCGTAGAGCATCGGGTGGGCGCTCTCGATTTGGGCGAGGTGGCGGTAGTGGTCGCCGTCAGCGCCGAGCATCGGGATGCAGCGTTCGACGCGGCGCGGTTCCTCATAGACGAGCTCAAGGCGTCGGCACCCATCTGGAAGAAGGAGCACTGGGAGGGCGGCGCCGAGTGGGTGGCCGGGGCCTGAGCCACCGTTGTCCTGCTTTGCGGGGGGACCGCCCGAGCGGAGCGAGGGCGAGGGGGGTGTTTCGTGGTGTCTTCCACCCCCATCG
>CAZKFU010000211.1:0-3025 GCA_964552165.1 uncultured Acidimicrobiaceae bacterium | reverse complement strand
TCCTGGTCCAGTCCGCTGACCCGAGGTACAAACCGGTTCCCCTCCTGGAGCCGGCGGTTGATGACCGCCGCCACGTCTTTGAACGTCACCGATGCCAGAAGTCTCGCCAGGAGGCGATCTCGTTCGGCGGCCAGAGCGAGCTCATCGTCGAGTTCGAGTTCCGACGACGACGGGATCAGGGCTTGTGCCTTCAGCTGGACAAGGGTTGCGGCGATGAGCAGGAACTCCGAGGTCACCTCGAGATCGAGCTCACGCATCTCGCCGAGAAAGGCAACATACTCCTCCACCACGTCGGTCAGCCCAACCGCGGTGATCTCCACCTGGTGCTTAGTGATCAACTGCAGCAGCAGATCGAGCGGCCCTTCGAAAACTGTCGTCCGAACATGAAACGCCATGTGCACCTTGGAGGTTATCCGGGTACTGGTCGATTCTTGCGCATCAAGGTGATGTCAAGCGGCGCCATCTATTGCCCGAGTACCTCGCCGCCGAGGCTGGTCGGCTGCGATCAGCAGCCTCCAAGTATCCGGGTCGATCGAGTCGGGGCGATCGCCATGGTGATGCTCAGCGAAGTCGACCACCAGCGGCGGGACCGACATCGCCGCCAGCTCCCGGGCGGCCAACGGCCCGTGGTCACGGTAGGCCACCATCCGCCGGGTGAGAGGGAGACGGGCAAGGATCAGCACCGAAGCCAGAGCGCGACCAACGGCCCCGAGACGGGCGTGGCGTTTCCCCACATCGTGAAGGAGGGCCGCCATCACCACCTCGTGCTCGCCTCCACCTTCGCGCGCGGTCACAGCTGCCTCGTATCCGTGTCTCTGATCGGCGTCGTCCTGAGCGAAGAACAAACCAGCGGTTTGAGGGGTCAACACCTCCGAGACGAGCTCGCGCTCGGCTGGCGTCAATCCCCTTGCGGTGACGACATCGAAGAAGCGCTTGACCAGATGCGCCGGAGATCCCGGCAATTCACCAACACCCGATCACGAGTTTCTTGACTTGCAGCGGACACAGAGGATGGACGCAGGTCGGAACTCGAGCCGGTCGGCATCGATCTCGTCACCACAGCTTGCACACGTGCCGTAGGTCCCCGCCTCGATGTGCTCGAGGGCGGCGTCGACATCATCGAGTTGGCTCTTCAGCGACTCAACAACACCAAGAACCTCGGTTCGCTCCGCGGTCACGGCCGCGGCGTCAGCAAAGCTGCCACCGAAGTCGATCTCCGAACTGAGGTCGCCGGACTCTTCGGCACCTAGCTCACCGAGCTTGTGCACGAGTTCTTCCCGCTCTCTCTTGAGAGCCTTCTCTGCGCTTGCGATGTCGAGCGCCATTACCTGCTCCTTGGGTGTGACTCGACGTAGATCTCCATCACATGGGTCGTACTGACCCTGGTGTAGACCTGGGTAGTGCTGATAGTAGCGTGACCGAGGATTTCTTGGATGGTTCTTAGGTCGGCACCCGCTTCAACCATGTGGGTCGCCGCCGAGTGACGGAGGACGTGTGGCGACACCCGCTCGATGGGAATACCCACCGAAGCGGCGTGTTTCCTGACGATCGTGAACATGGCTTGCCGGCTGAGACGGCCCCCTCGAAGGTTGAGGAACAGCGGGTCACCCTTGACATCGCGCCTCGCCAGACCCATCCGGTCTCCCAACCATGCCGAGATGGCCACGACGGCTTTATGTCCAATCGGGACGAGGCGCTGTTTCGCTCCCTTGCCGGTGACCAGAACCACCCTGTCATCGAGATCGACGTCGCCAAGGTCCACCCCCACAGCTTCCGAAACCCGGGCACCAGTGGCGTAGAGAAACTCGAGCAGTGCGGAGTCCCTCCGCGCCTGAAGGCTCGCCGACCCCGGCGCCTCCACCAGGGCGATGGTCTCGTGCACCGGGAGTGCCTTGGGGAAGGGGTCGGGACGACGGGGGCTGTCGATCAGGGCGGTCGGGTCGGCTTCACGCAAACCCTCGATGACAAGGAACCGGTGCAACCCTCGAATCGAGGCGATCTTCCGTGCCAGGGTGGAATCTGCCAGCCCGCGCTGGCGCATTTCTGAGATCAGGCCTCCGATGAGATCCTCGTCGGGCTCTCTCCCGCCCAGGTAGGCGAGGTACTGACCGAGGTCCCGTGTATAGGCGGCAAGGGTGTTGGCCGCCAGCCCGCGCTCCACCCGGAGAGAAACGAGATACTCATCGACACCGGCCTCGAGTGAGACCCGGTCTTCGCTCACGGCGAGGAAATGGCCTCCATGACCGGCACATAGTCGACACCGAGACTCTCGGCTACGGCGGGATGACAGACTTTGTCGTCGACGATGTTCACCCCTGATTGGAGTTCGGGGTGGGCGACTAGTGCATGGTCGAGGCCCTCATGCGCCATCATCACCGCGTAGCGCAGCGTGGCGTTGGTCAGGGCGTACGTGGAAGTGTGCGGCACCGCACCCGGGATGTTGCCTACCGCATAGTGGAGGACGTCGTGCATCTCGTAAACGGGATCGCTGTGGGTGGTCTCCCGGGAGGTGGCGAAGCATCCCCCCTGGTCGATGGCGACGTCGACCAGAACCGCTCCCTTCTTCATCGCCATCACCATCTCCTCGGTGACCAGCTTGGGCGCCGACGCACCGGGAACGAGAACGGTGCCAATGACCACGTCGGCCGCGCTGACCTGCTCTTCGATGGTCAGCTTGTTGGAGTGGAGGGTGGTGATCCGACCCTGGTAGAGCGAGTCGAGGTTCCGCATCTTCCGAGCGTCGGTGTCGAGGACGGCTACATCGCCCTGCATTCCCATCGCGATAACCGCCGCATTCGAGCCGGCGATTCCTCCTCCGATCACCACAACCCTGGCCGGGCTGACACCGGTCACTCCGCCGATAAGGACCCCGCGCCCACCCTGGGATCTCTCGAGGAAGTAGGCGGCCGCCTGGGTAGCCATCCGCCCGGCTATCTCAGACATGGGAGCGAGCAGGGGCAGGGTCCCGTCGGGCATCTGGACCGTTTCGTAGGCGATAGCCACTATCCCCCGGCTGGTCAGCTCG
>CAZKFU010000210.1:0-3026 GCA_964552165.1 uncultured Acidimicrobiaceae bacterium | reverse complement strand
CCCCCATATCCAATCCGATCAGGTTGGGAGAGGTGCTTGAGGTGATGCGTCCTCCCGGCTCCACGTGGCTCACCGCCTCGATCCCGAGGTCGTTCCGGATTCGTTTCAACTCCTGCTGCATCTCGGGCTGGCCCGCGGCGAGTTCGGCGACACGGGCCGCGGCCCCGGCCGCGTCGTCGAAGAGAAGCTCGCCTTCGCCAATGAACCGCGTCGCCCGGATCGAGGTGATGGTGGCGGCGGCGCCAATCACCAAGGACAACACGACGACGGCCACGACCGAGGCTGTCCACATGGGTGACGGCTTGATCGTGGCATGAGCTATTGGGGCCGGCATGGCCGTTGCGGTCATCGCCCTTTGAACATCGGTGTTCTGTGCCGATGTCTTGATGGATACGACCTCCGACGGGGAGGCTGAAGCCGAGCCGCGGGGATCCATCGGCCCATCCGCGAGTTGGCAGATCGGTCAGGGTCTCATCGAGACCTGACCCTTGAATTGAGGGTGTCTACAGTCGGCCCCGGCGATGGCATTACCCGCAGATCGCCGGGGCTAAACCACGGCGCGGCCAACAGGGACCACCTCGCCGAGTTCAGATGCGCGTGTCACAACTAGATTCGGTGCATGGAAGAGAGCCCGATGGAGACCAGGTGGGGTCGAGGGGTCCCCAAGGAGGTGATAGCACGCGACTGGCTCCCTCGGTATACCGGCATGGCGGTCGACGAGGTGGGCGAGTATGTGCTCCTCACCAATTTCAGGAACTACGTCGACGCCTTCGCCAAGAGATTCGATTGTGAGATCACAGGCTGGGATCGACCGATGCAGGCCGCGACCAACGACGCCGGCCTGACCATCATCAATTTTGGGATCGGCACCGCCAACGCCGCCACCGTCATGGACCTCCTCACGGCTCGCATGCCCTCGGGGGTGCTCTTTCTCGGCAAATGCGGAGGTCTCAAGACCTCGAGCGAAATCGGGCACCTGATCCTCCCCATCGCCGCCATCCGCGGGGAGGGGACCTCAAACGACTATTTCCCTCCCGAGGTGCCCGCACTCCCATCGTTCAAGCTGCACAAATTCGTCTCGGAGAAGATCGTCGATGCAGGGTTGGAGTACCGAACAGGAGTCGTCTACACCGCCAATCGACGGATGTGGGAGCACGACCTGGCGTTCTTGGACCGACTGCGGAGGCTGAGGGTGATGGCCATCGATATGGAGACCGCCACGATCTTCATCGTCGGCCACGCCAATGAGATCGCAAGGGGCGCGCTACTTCTGGTCTCCGACGTTCCCACCACGCCTGAGGGGATCAAGACCGACGAAAGCGACCGCCAGGTGACCGCGGAATGGGCTGACATCCACCTCGATCTCGGCATCGCCGCCATGACCGACATCGCATCGGAGGGCGACCCCATCAAACACTTCACCTTCTAGCCAACCACTTACGCTCGATGTAATTGCTCTAAGCGGAAGGAAGCGGCCGCCCGGCGGCAAAGGCTTCGAGGACCTCGGTGGCGGCTGGTTCAACCCGAACCACATAGGCGACGCCGCCTTCGTTGGACCCCCGCACCGGGATGGTGATGGCGTCGGTGGTTGACGCCGTACGCATAGCCCAACCGGTCCCAACCAGGGTGAAGAGATTCACTCCGGAGTCGGCCGTGAGATGTGACCCGACCGCCCCCACCACCCACGGGCTCCGCACCAACCCTGATGGGGAAGACGCGCTGTCGATGATCTCGAGCAGGACCTCTCGCTGGCGCCCGGTGCGAGCGATGTCGCCACCACCCCGGCTCACCCATCCTCCGTCTCGGAACTCCTCGTAGGATCGCGAGCGGGCATAGGCGAGGGCGGTCGCGCCGTCGACGGTCTGTGTACCCGCCTCCACGTCGAGACCGGACTTGAGGTCGCGGGCGGCATAGGGGAACTCGAGTTCGATTCCTCCCAGCGCATCCACGATCCCGGCGAAGCCACCAAACTCGACCTGCAGGTAGTGGTTGGGCCGGATTCCTGTCTCTGCGGTCACCGTTTCCACCAGAAGCTCGGGGCCACCGAGCGAGAACGCCGCGTTGATCTTTTGGGTGCCGTGCCCCGGGACCTCGACCTTGAGGTCTCGGGGTATCGACAGGAGCTGGCGGCGCCCATCGGAGACTTGGGCCAGGATGATGACGTCGGCGAGGCCGCCGCGGAAGTCGCCGAAATTGCCCTCGAGGTCGTCGGGCAGGTTCTCCCGGCTGTCGCTGCCGACGATCAAGTAGACACCGTTACCCGGGTCGAGAGAGGAAAGGGGCCCGGCGTCGTTCATTTGGAAGTCGGCGAGCAGCCCCATTGCCAGCAGGCCCGCGGTGGCGATCACCAACAGCAGCAGAATCCTGATCACCCATCGTTGGCCGCGGGTATAGCGGCGCCGCCGAGGCGGTGGCGGCGGCGTTGTCTGAGGAATATGGGTGGCGTCGGTCATGACAGCAGGGTGGCGTCGAAGGGACTGCGGTCACGCTAGCCAGCGACCGCTGCTATCTCGTGCTCAGATGAGATGCAGTGGGTCGGTGAGATCCTCAGTAGGGACGGGGGTGCCGCAGAACTGACACGCCGCCAGTCCGGCGGCCACCTTGGCCCCGCATCCACGACAATCGGTGGGGGTCACCGTGAGCCTTCCATCGGCGATACCGTCGGACAGGTCGAGCGCTTCGATCTTGGCGATGAGTTGCTCGTCGGTGAGGCCCTGCTCTTCGAGCAGCGACCACATCGCCTGAACGACCAGCAACAGCCTGTCCACTCTGGCGTTGAGGTCTTCGTCGCGTTGCCTTCCCCTCATTCCGTCGGTGACTGCGGCGTCGCGGGCTAGCGAAGCGGCGCGGCTTTGGCTCCGCTCTCCCATCACATACCCCAGGATGAAGTTGAACATCGACATCATGCTCGCCGGTCGCTGGGGGGTGTCAAGGTATCTGGCATTCGGTAGGGGTGGCGTTTAATCTTGGTCGGGCCCGGCGCCGCGGCGCCGCCCTCGGGGGTGGTGTAATAGGCAACACGACAG
>CAZKFU010000209.1:0-3065 GCA_964552165.1 uncultured Acidimicrobiaceae bacterium | reverse complement strand
CCCCCGAACGGATAGTCGGCGACTGTCACCAGCCCGCTCAACGCGCTCTGCAGGTAGTTGCGAACCCCCTGATCGTAGGTGACTCCGATCCTGGTGAAGGCACCGAGACCAAAGTCATAGTCATTTCCACCCAAGGCGAGGAAGTCGATGGTGGCGGCGGTCACCACCGCGGCGGTTGGGACCCCGTTGACCATGAGCGGAGTGCCGTCGTCCAGCTCGGCGTTGCGCACTCGCTGTCCCTCCGGGAATTTCGAGTCCCATTCGAAGCTGAACCCGGCCACTTGGGCTAAGGCGCCCGAGTTGACTCCCACCAGGCTGGCGTCGGCAACCGCTGTCTTCAGGATGTCTTTGATCGACGACGCCGACACGTCCTCCACCACGCTGACGAAGTTGAGGAATGGGAACTGGCCGTTTATCTCCAGCCGGGTGAGGGGCTCGGGGCCGGCAGGCGTGGCGTCGGGTTTGAGGATCACATCAGGAGACCGGATTCCCCCACCGTTCTGAAATGCGATCTCAGCCTCGGGCACCCCAAACGTCGCCGCCAGTTGTTGCGCCTGCCATAGCAAGGCGTTGGCGGCGATGTTTCCCAGGCTCGTCTGGGAGACCCTCTCCCCAGGTATCGACACCACAAAAGCGCCGCCCACAAAGGAACAGAGACCCCTCCGGCTGTCCAGCGGAACCTGCGTTTGGGCGACTACCTCTGATGCCAAGGCGCCACGAAATCGGCCACCGGCTCCTCTTACCTGGGTTACCCGGTCGGGGTCAGGGGCGATCCCGTCGATGGCGGCGACTCGCACCGGGGGCTCTTTTCGAAGACCTCGATCGGCCCAGCCAGGAAGTTGTCGCCCGAGGACACGGTGAGCACACCCCGCTTGGCACCGGGGTGGGTGGGGGGACCCGTCAGGGCCGACCGACGCAGGTCCTTCAGCAATGATCCAGAGAGGGCAATACCGACCAGAAAATCCGGCTCAAACGAAGCGCTCGCGGAGCCTCGAGCTCATGTAGTCCATTGCCGCAACGACGATGGCGATGGCGAGCATCTGTGCCGCGGCGGCTCGGTAGTTGAGGAGGTTGATGTTCTGCTGGAGGAGAAAGCCGATGCCTCCTCCGCCCACGAATCCGATGATCGTCGACATCCGGACGTTGATGTCCCAGCGGTACATGGTGAAAGAGATATATGGGGCAACGATTTGCGGGATCACCGCGTAGACCACGGTCTGCAGCCGGGTGGCGCCGGTGGCTCGAACCGCCTCCAGCGGTCCGGAGGCGATGCTCTCCACCTGCTCCGAGTAGAGCTTGGCGTTGGCGGCGATGGTGTGGAGTCCCAGCGCCAGGGCGCCGGCGAACGGCCCAAGACCCACCCAAACGACAAAGACCAGGGCGAGCACCAGGGCTTCGATGGAGCGAAGTGTGTTGAAGACGGTCCGGGCGATGTAGTAGATCCCCAACCCGGCGCCCAACTGGCCCCGGATGGCTGCCATCACTCCCGCACTCAGCCCGATGAAGGCGCCGACCAGTCCGGGCGTCACCACGGTCGATTGCACGTTGTTCAGCTCGTACAGCCATCCAACGACCAGGCCAACCCCCATCCCGACTACTGCTCCTCCCAAGGCCATCGCTGCCACCGTCAAGACCCTGTTGAGCGACTCGGGTACCCGCTTGGTGATGGCATAGCTGAGCCTGCTCGCGAGAAATGCCACGAACAAGGCACCGGCGATGGCTGACAACACCCCAAATGCGGCGGCGAAGATCTCCCCGCTGGTGGCGATGAACCGGCCAAGGAAATCGAGCGTGCCAAGTCGGGGGGCGAGGTACCCCCCGCCCACGATGGCGAGTCTCACCAGCGCCTGGGCGCCGAGTAGGAATGCAGCAGCGGACCCGATTCCTGAGGCGATTCGGGCGAGCCGTGACGTTTCGGCTCCCGGTACTGGCACCGCCTTCCGCAGCAGCAAGACTCCTGCCCATGCCAGGGCTGCCGTCGCCGCTCCCAGAATCAACGCGGACCCCGGAGCCAATCCGACGAGCTCGGCCCCCATCCTCGATGAGGCGAGCGCCAAAGCTGCACCCAGCGGGAACCCTGCGATCGCCAGGCCGACGTTGAGACCCGGGATTCGGACATCACTCATGAGGTTCCGGGCGGCCAAGAACGAAAGGGGGACGGCTACCACGGTTCCCAGCGTGGTGGCAAGGAGCGCGAGGAAGATGGTCTCGATGATCCGATCCAGCGTCTGCACGGCATTGGTCGACCACCGAGGGGAGCGAACCGTGACCGCTTCGCCGGTGTCAGGATCGACGGCCCCGGTGGGGATGTAAACCGGGCTGAAGATACTGCCCAGGTTGGCCCTGCTCCTCACCCGGATGGTCTGTGTTTGGTCGTCGGGTCGATTGGGGAGAATGATGGTTGTCTCCCAGCTGCCGGTGCCTCCGGCCCTGACCACGCCGATTCGGAGCTCGGTACCATTGGGGGGTACGAAGAAAATGGTGGCCTGGTCGTTGGGTCGGAAGCCCTGCCCGGAGATGGTCACGTCGCCCCGGGGGTCGGCACAGGGCGGTGAAACGGTGAACGAGGGATCCTCGAACGCGGCCGCCGGGTCAAAACCCGTTGCCGGGCACGGCATGGCGAAGTCGAGGTCGAGGTCGGTGTCTACCACCTCATATGTGAGCAGGTCTGGTTGCGCCAGGGCTCGGATCACGTTGAAGAGCCTTGCCTGGCGGGTTTCATCGCGGATGGTGTCGAGATTGACCCGTGTGACCTGGAATCCGTATGCATAGACCACGAACGCCGCGAGGAGACCTCCTATCAGCCACAGGGTGCGTCGCCGGGGCCGCCTGCGGGGCTTCTGAGGCGTCTCGGTCTCCGGGGTACTCCCGGTCGGCGTCACCTTCAGATCAGCCAACTCGCTCCGCTTCCTGCCCATAGATGTCCTTGAACATCTGATCATCGATCTGTGAAGGCAGTCCTTCAAAGACCAGCTTGCCTTCGTTGAGGGCGATCACACGGCTTCCGTAGCGATGAACCAGGTCGAGGAAGTGGAGGCTGCAGACGACGGTCACCCCCTCGTCGC
>CAZKFU010000208.1:0-3078 GCA_964552165.1 uncultured Acidimicrobiaceae bacterium | reverse complement strand
TGGCGGCGGCGGAACCCGAGAGCTTCGCCGATCTCGACGGGGCGTTGGTGCGCTGGAGCCACCTCCACGTCCGTCGACCCGGAGAGCACACCGTCGTCAAAGGGCAGGGGTTCTCTGCCATTTCCCGGCGGTCCTTGCTTCGGGTGCTCACAGAGGCCTGCCGGCGTCAGGGAGTGGAGATCCGCTTCGAGGATCCGGCAGGGCCCGAGACCTTGTCGGCGTTCGACGTGGCGGTGGCGGCCGACGGGGTTCATTCGACCCTCCGGGAGAGTCACCGTTTCCGTGCCCGCCGGCTTGTTCACGCCACCAAGTACATCTGGTTTGGTGCCGATCTTCGCATCCCCGGATTCACCTTCGTGTTCCAACCCACCGAGTGGGGGCTGATGCAGGTTCACGCCTATCCCTACGACCCGGAGATGAGCACCTTCATCGTCGAGATGTCGGAGGAGACGTGGGCGGCGGCCGGCCTCGACACCGCTGATGAGCTGGTCACCATCGCCCTCTGCGAAGAGGTCTTCGCCGAGTATCTGGACGGCGCCAGGCTTCACTCCAACAACTCGTCGTGGATCAGTTTCGAGACGCTCCGGTTGCGGGAGTGGCATCAGGACAATCTGGTGCTGATCGGGGATGCCGCGCACACCGCTCACTTCTCAATCGGCTCGGGGACCAAGCTCGCCATCGAGGATGCCGTGGCGTTGGACAAAGCAATGATGGAGCACCCCGGAGACCTGGATGCCGCCTTCGCCGCCTACGAGCTGGAGCGGCAAACGGCAGTGGCGAGGTTCCAGCAGGCGGCTCTCGACTCGGCCTCCTACTTCCAGACCGTCTCCCGATACCTGGGTTATCAGCGGGAGCGTTTCGTGTTCAATCTGATGACCAGGTCGGGTCGAGTGTTGCGCTCCCACCTGGTGCAACAGGATCCCGGATTTGTTGCCACTGTCGATCGGGCCCTCTCCGCCGATGACCGCATCGTTCCCCCATCGGCGACATCGATCGCATTGGGATCGGTGAAGCTGCCCAACCGCATCGCGGCCCGCCCCCTCGACGCCGAGACGCTGGGAGCGGGATTGGTGATAGGTCGAAGCGAGGACAGGATCTCGGCGGTCGTCGTCGATGCTCCCGGCGACGTCGACTCCGAGCTGGTGATCGTCGACATGAGAGGGGGGACCCGCCTGGGGCGCCACCTCTCACCCCTCACCAATGGGGGCGTGGAGCCGAGGCTCGACGAGCCACTAGCGGTCCTGGAGGCGGTGATGGCAGCATTCGCCGGGCCTGTCGGGGTCAGCATCTCCGCCACCGATTGGGCTCGGGGCGGCATCCGGCCCCAGCAGGTGATCGAGGTGGCACGTCGACTCCGTGAGGCGGGCGCTGCTTTCGTCGAGGTCCGTGGTGGAGGCTCGGTACCCGAGCAACGCCCCGACTACCGGCGCCTCAATCTGATCCCCTTGGCCGACATGATCCGAAATGAGGTCGGGGTCCCGGTGATTGCCACCGGGCGCATCTCAACCTTCGACGAGGTCGACACCGTGGTGGCGGCGGGGCGCGCCGACATTTGCCTAATGGAGCCGTGGGTGTACAAGGACTCGCTTTCTCCCGACATCGATTGACCGGTCAGGGCAGAATGCGGTCGTCGCTCTAGGAGGTTCATCTTGGCGTTCGCCGCACCGGCACTAGCGGTACGGAACCTGTTTCGCGCCGCGCTGGTCATATTCGTGATCACCGTGGTCATCGGGATTCTCAATGGCACCGATATCTGGGATCCCCCACGCAACGCCCTCCTCACCCATGTCCACGCCGGGACCCTGGGATGGATCACACTCTCGGTGATGGGCGCCGCCATCTGGATGTTCGCCAACGAGAAGGTGGGCGACGGATCGGCGCTGGCCAGCTACTCGATAGTGGCCGTCGCCCTCTACGTGGTGGCCTTCTGGGCAGGGACGGGGGTGTACCGGCCGATCGCGGGGACGCTCGCCTTCATCGCCTTCGCCTGGTTGTTGTGGTGGGTGTCGAGGGCGGCCGGTGGGGGCGGCATGACCGTCCCGAAGCTCGGAGTCCTACTTGCCTTGGTGTCGCTGTTCATCGGGGCGGTTCTCGGGGTCCTCCTGGGACTCCATCTCGCGGAGGTCGATCTGTTCAGCGCCGAGGTAGGGCAGAGGCTGGCCGAGGCTCACCCGGGGACGATGGTGATTGGGTTCGTCATCCTCGCCGGGCTGGCCATCGCCGAGTGGCTGCTCCGCGGCGGTTCCGCCAGGCCTCTCCGCGAGGAGAAGGCGGGCGTAGTCCAGGTTGCGCTGTTCTTCCTCGCCGGGGTGCTGATAATCATCGGGATCCTGTCTGCGACCGATGAGCTGGCGCAGGCGGGGGGAGCGCTCCAAGTGGTGGGGCTGTTCGTTTTCCTTCCCCGTGTGTTCAAGGATCTCGCTCCCAGCCGCTGGACCGAGTCGATCTCAGGGTTGTTCGCCCGTTTTGCCGTGGTGGGGCTGGTGATCAGTGTCGCTCTGGTCGTCGTGGTGATCATGGAATTCACCTCCGGGGCCGACTTCGAGGAGTTCGTGCACGTCCTGCTCGCATATGATCACACCAACTTCATCCTTGTGATGACCAACATCATCCTGGGGCTGATGGCCGCGAGCTCGGCGGTATCGGTGACCACCAACAGGTGGCTGGTGGCCGCGGTCAACGTTGGCGCCGCCGGTTTCGTGGTCGGGCTGCTCACTCAGAGCACCGCCATGAAGCGGATCTTCACGCCGATCCTCGGGGTGGCGCTGCTGTGGGCGATCTGGGCTTACCTGACCTCATCTCCAAGGAGCGAGATGGCCGAGGCGTAGTGGGGTTACCCTCGGCGCCGTGACAAGACGCACCTGGGTAGTGACCGGAGGGTCGCGGGGGATCGGACGCGCTGTCGTCGAGCGCGCCGCCGCGTCCGGGCACCGCGTCATCGCCTGTGCCCGCGACCAGGCGGCCCTGGAGGAGGTCACTGGACCCCTCGAGAGAGCGGAATACCGGGTGCTCGACGTCACCGACCCGGTCGAGGTCGGGGATGTCCTGGGAGCGTTCGAGGCGGATGTTCTGGTGGCC
>CAZKFU010000207.1:0-3125 GCA_964552165.1 uncultured Acidimicrobiaceae bacterium | reverse complement strand
AGGGGACAAAGCTCGCTGGGCGCCGGTCCCCCCGCAAGCAGGGGGACAACGTCTCTGTTTGTGACCACCTATAATTGATGACAACGGGAGCTCGGTGAGACCGGGCTGAGAGGGAGCCTGCCAGGCTCCGACCGATTGAACCTGATCCGGGTAATGCCGGCGAAGGGAACTCTTTCCGGCGCTCATCGCTCCCCCTCTCAAGGAGGAGATCATGAGAAGGCTCGTATACCCGGCGGTTCTGACCCTCGTCCTCGTCGCCTGTGGCGATGAGGCTACCGAGACTCCGGAAGCCCTGAGGTTGCTTGTTCACGACTCGTTCGCCGGCGGCGTTTCCGAAGAGACCTTCGCCGCGTTCACCGCCGCCACCGGAGTCGAGGTCAGAGTCGTCCCCGCCGGCGACGCCGGCGCCGTGGTGAATCAGGCCATCCTCACCAGGGACAACCCACTCGCCGACGTCCTTTTCGGAGTCGACGACACCTTTCTCAGCCGAGCGCTGGGAGGCGAGATCTTCGAGGCATACCAATCGGACCTTCTGTCAACGGTCCCTCCCGACCTTCTCCTGGACCCAGAGAACCGGGTCACGCCCATCGACTTTGGTGACGTCTGTCTCAACTACGACATCGAATGGTTCGAGGACGCGGAACTAGCCCCTCCGGCATCGCTCGACGATCTCCGTCGCCCCGAGTACGCAGGCCTCCTCACGGTGGAGCACCCGGCGACCTCGTCTCCCGGTCTGGCCTTCCTGATGGCCACTGTCGATATCTACGGGGAGGAGGGATACCTTGGCTTCTGGGAGGACCTGCGCGCCGGGGGCGTAAACGTGGCCTCCGACTGGGACAGCGCCTACTACGGCGACTTCACCCGCTACGGAGGCGACGATCCGCTCGTGGTGTCCTATGCCTCATCACCACCCGCCGAGGTCATGTTTGCCGACCCGCCGACCGACATCGCCCCCACCGGGGCTCTCGAGTTCGGCTGCTACCGACAGATCGAATTCGCCGGAATCCTCACCGGGACCGAGTACCCCGAGATGGCAGGGATGCTCATCGACTACATGCTCTCGGTGGACTTCCAGGAGACGATCCCCGAGACCTGGTTCGTGTTCCCCGCCAACTCCAACGCCGCGCTTCCCGCGCGATTCGTCGAACACACCGCGATTCCAGCCGACTCGACCCAGCTCGACCCTGCCACCATCGCCGACAATCGAGAGCGATGGATAACCGCCTGGGTCAACGTGATGGAAGGCTGATGATGCCACGGCGCCGGACGCTGCTGCTGGCGGCGATACCGGCGCTCTTCATCGGGTATCTCTTCATCTACCCGGTGACGCGCATCCTTGGCCTGGGACTCTCCGAGCTGACGGCCGGGAGCATCGCCGTGGAGGCTCGGCTGTTCCGGGTGGGATGGTTCACCCTGTGGCAGGCCACCGCGTCCACGGTGCTCACCTTGCTGCTGGCCGCACCCTTGACGTGGGCCCTCGCCAGATTCGAGTTTCGGGGACGCCGCCTCGCCTCGGCAATGGTGACGGTGCCGTTTGTGTTACCCACGGTCGTGGTGGGCGCGGCCTTCGTGGCGATGGGCTGGCGCGGCTCGATCTGGGCGATCCTGGCGGCCCACGTCTTTTACAACATCGCCGTGGTGGTGAGAACGGTGGGAGGGCTGTGGTCAAACCTCGACCCCAGCCTCGAGGAGTCGGCACGGGTGCTGGGGGCGTCACCATGGCGGGCCTTTCGCAAGGTCACCCTCCCTCTGCTGGCGCCCTCGATCCTGGCGGCCGCCGCCATCGTCTTCCTCTTCACCTTCACCTCGTTTGGGGTGGTCCTGATCCTCGGAGGATTTCGTTACGCCACCCTCGAGGTCGAGATCTACCGGCAGGCGGTGAGGGTCTTCGATCTACCGCTCGCCGCCATCCTCGCCATCGTTCAGATCGTCGGCGTCGTCGCTGCCCTCACCATCTACTCCCGTCACGCCGAGCGCCGTACCTGGGGGATGACTCTCCGCTCGGACCGATCGACTCGCCGGCGGCCTAGGGGGAAAGAGAGGGGGGTGGTAACGGCGGTCACCCTTGGAACCCTTGGACTTCAGGCCATCCCGGTGCTGTTTCTGATAGCCGGCGCCGCCAGCCCACGATCGTTCGCCGGCCTCGTGACCGACGACCGCGTCGTGGGGCGGCCGATCGACTCGGTGTGGCGCTCGCTGGGGATCGCGTTGGTGGCGACGACCATCGCGTTGGTGGTGGGAATGTTGGCTGCTCAGGTGGTGTCGCACCGCGGCCGATGGTCGCGCTGGTTCGACAGCCTCCTGATGCTTCCCCTCGGTACGTCGGCGGTGACGGTGGGGTTCGGGTTCTTGGTTGCTCTGGACTGGCCGGTCGATCTCAGGGGGACCCTCGTGTTGATCCCCCTTGCCCATGCTCTGGTGGCGGTCCCCTTCGTCGTGAGGACGGCGACACCCACACTGCGCAGCATCCGCCCCGAGATCCGCGAGGCCGCCGCCGTCCTCGGCGCCTCTCCGCAACGGGTTTGGCGTGAGATAGACCTTCCCATCGTGGCCCGGGCCGCCCTCGTCGGGGCCGGCTTCGCTTTCATCATCTCGATGGGGGAGTTCGGCGCAACGTCCTTCGTGGCACGGCCATCGACTGCAACCATCCCGGTGATGATCTTTCGTCTCTTGGGGCGACCCGGTCAGTTGTCGTTCGCCATGGCGATGGCGATGGCCGCGATTCTGGCCCTGGTCACCGCTCTGGTGGTACTGGGCATCGATCGCTTTCGCTCCCAGGACCTGGGGACCTTCTGATGCTGGTCGTTGAGGCAATCTCGGTGGAGTTCGACGGGACCAAGGCACTCGACGGAGCGAGCCTCGAGTTGGGTGACGGTGAGAGCGTGGCGCTGTTGGGTCCCAGCGGGTCGGGAAAGTCGACCTTGCTCCGGGTCATAGCAGGGTTGCAGCGCCCCGACTCGGGCCGGGTCACCTGGCGGGGCCGCGACCTTGACGGAGTCCCCGTCCACCATCGGCGGTTCGGCTTCATGTTTCAGGGGAATGCGCTGTTCCCTCACCTGTCGGTGGCCGACAACGTGGGTTTTGGGCTCAAGATGGCAGGGCTACCAAGCCCGGAGATAGCTTCC
>CAZKFU010000206.1:0-3126 GCA_964552165.1 uncultured Acidimicrobiaceae bacterium | reverse complement strand
TGAAACCCGCCTGCGCCGATGGTACTTGGGGAGCAATCCCCTGGGAGAGTAGGACACTGCCGGGCTCAAAACGTCATAGGGCCGCCGACTAGCGTTGGCGGCCCTTTTTCATGACCAAGAGAGGACTTCCGCTGTGAATGAAGACTCGCGGCGCCGCGGTAGCGGCCGCGATCGGCGAGGGACGCGCCGCCCCCCACAGGAGAGGGAGCGGTCGCGGGAAGGCGACTCCCGGGGACGCTCGGTCACCTCGGTTCCTGCTGGATCGCTGCCAAAGTGGGTGCGCGAGGAGATCACCCGTTCCACCGCCAAGGAGCGGCGGGACCCTGCGCTCAAGGCGCTTGGCTCGGGCATCGATCACTACGCCGACGAGCGGTTCGGCTCCGCCCTCCGGCCGTTACGAGAAGCCAAGAAGCTGGCTCCCCGGTCGTCGACGGTGAGGGAGCTCCTTGGTTTGGCGGCCTACCGCAGCGAGCTTTGGGAGGAGGCATTACGCGAGCTGAGAACGTTCCGCCGCCTCACCGGAGAGACGATCCACATGCCGGTGGAGCTGGATTGCCTGCGTGCCCTGGGTCGTGGCGACGATGTCCGCAAGACATGGCTGCTTCTCGAGGAGTTGGGGGTCTCCAAGGCGACCTCGCATGAGGCTCGGGTCGTCTATGGATCGTTTCTCCTCGATGAGGGGCAGATCAGCGAGGCATGGAGGATCGTCAAGCCGGCGCGCCTGATCGCCTCACCCTCCCAAGAGGAGCTGCGCCAGTGGTTCGTGGCGGCTCGGGTCGCCATCGCCGCCGCGGATCGTGACGCCGCCCTCAAGATCATCTCGGCCCTGGAGCATCACGACGCCGATTTCGAGGGGGTCGACGAGCTGCGTGCCCTCCTGGGGTAAACCTGTCACAGCGGGGCGGTAGCTTCTCGGTCTCCCGCACCTCCCCGTCGAAAGGGGAGAGTCATGGACCTCAATCTCGCCGTCCTTGCCGGACGACTGGCCGTTGAGCCGGAGTTGCGCGAATTCGATTCGGGGGCGCGCTACCTCAGGCTCCTGATAACCGTACGCAGCGAGGAGCCTCGGAAGAGGGTCGATGTGTTGCCGGTGACGCTGTGGGACCCTCCCCACGAGCTGGTGGGGGCAACACTCGAACCGGGTCGCCGAGTGTGGGTGGCCGGAGCCGTGCAACGCCGGTTCTGGGAGTCTCCGGATGGCCGCCGCTCGAGACTCGAGATCGTGGCCGAGCATGTCGCGGTCAACGAAGCCGACGTCGACGATGAGGGACGAGAGCCAGCGGCCTCACTGCGGTGACGGCCCTTGGTTTGCGGGGAATTCCCGGGCTTGACACCGTCGTTAGAGTCGGAGTGTTGCCCCCCGCCCACCTACCTACGGAGGTCTCCCATGCCCTGGTACTGGTCCGACGACATCGCCCGGCTTCTCCTGGAGAGGGGCTTGATCAGCGCCGACCGTGCCCGGGATCTGACGAGAAGGCCCGTCGCCTGGCGTTCTGCCGAGGAGACGCTGGAGAAAGCGGCCGAGAGCTTCGACGACGACGACGAGGTGGCGCCGGCGGCTTGATGTACCGCTTCCTGCTCTCACCGAGGTGGGTGGCGACCAGCTTGGTGGTGGCTGCCATTGCGACCATCTTCGTCGGTCTCGGTCTCTGGCAGCTGCGCCGGTTGGAGGACCGGCGGTTCGAGAACCTCGTTGGCGAGGCGCGCTTCCAGGACGTCGCGGTGGATCTGGAGATCCTCCTCGACGGAGCGAACCCCGGGGATCTCGAGTATCGACGCGCCACAGTCAGGGGGAGGTACGACAGGGAAGGCGAGGTGCTGGTCCGTTCCCAGGTGGAGCGGGGCGTGGCGGGCTTCCACGTGGTGACTCCGCTGTTGCCCTCCGCGGGGGATCCCGCGGTTCTGGTGAACAGGGGTTGGGTGCCGCTGGAGATGGACAGCCCGCCGGTGGCGGCGGCCCCGCCTGGGGGAGAGGTGGAGGTGGGGGGCTGGCTCAGGCCCGGTCAGTCACGTCCCGGAATGGGGCCAGTCGACCAGCCCAGTTCAAAGGTGGTGAGCCGCGTCGACATCGACCTGATCGCCCGGCAGCTCGGCTACGACGTGGCGCCGGTGTTCATGGTGGTGCTCGACGGGGGGGAGGGAGAGCTGCCCATCCCGGCGCCGCCGCCCGTATTCGACGACGAGGGCCCCCACCTCGCCTACGCGGTGCAGTGGTTCGCCTTCGCCCTCATCGGACTCGTTGGATATGGGTTTCTGTTGCGACGTCGAGCATTGAGCACGCCCTCAGGGCGCTGAGCCGGCGAGACCGTCCACCTCTTCCAGACCGTCGATCAGGTGCAGAGTGGCCGGGTCGAGCCGGAGCTTTGCGCTGCGGGTCCCGGCACCGAGGATAACCCAGTCGGGCTCGAGCACCTCGGTGTCGACCCATATCGGGACGCCGGGCGGGAGACCAAAGGCGGTGACACCCCCGATCTCCATACCCGTGACCTCTCGGGTCTCTTCCGGTGAGGCGAAGCTCACCTTGCGCACACCCATGCGCTTTCTGATGAGACCGTTGACGTCGAGCCTGGTCGAGGCGAGCGCCACACAGGCAACCTGTACACCCGGAGGGCGCTTGGAGGCGATCACGATGGTGTTGGCGGATCTGTCGAGCGGATAGCCGTACGCCTCGCAGAACTGCTTGGTGTCGGCTAGCGCCGGATCACACTCCAGCTCCTCGAACTCGACGTCGAGGGCCTCTAGATGGGCGAGGACGCGCTCGTCGGCCGGCATCCCTTCGAGACTAACGGTGGCGAGGCTCGCTCAGGCCTCGACGACCTCGGCCTCCACATCATCGTCGCTGTGGTGGTGCTCGGCGATTTGCGACCTGACCTCGTCCATATCCAGCTCCTTCACCTGGGCGATGAGGTCGGTCAGGAGGTTGGGCGGCAGCGCTCCCGGCTGGTTGTAGAGAAGGATCTGGTCCCTGAAAACCATGAGCGTCGGGATGGAACGGATCCCGAAGGCCTGGGCGAGCTCGGGCTGGTCTTCGGTGTCCACCTTGGCGAAGACGATGTCCTCGTTGTCGGTCGAGGCCTTTTCGAAGGTGGGAGCAAAGGCCCTACAGGGGCCGCACCATTCGGCCCA
>CAZKFU010000205.1:0-3133 GCA_964552165.1 uncultured Acidimicrobiaceae bacterium | reverse complement strand
GACCTCCCATGCACCCGGTCGGCGAAGATCATGCGGCGCGTCATCAAGGCGGTGGCGATGGGACAGGACCCCGGGGACCTCTCCAGCCTGGAGAACCCGGCCAGCCTGGACGGGCTGTAGGGGGCTACTTGGGTGGCATCCGGGCGGCGGCGTCGAGCCGGATCACCTCCCCGTTGAGCATGGGGTTGACGATGATCGCCTCCACCAGATGGGCGAAGTCGTCGGGACGGCCCAACCGCCGTGGAAAGACATGGAGCCGGGCCAGCGAATCCTTTAGCTCCTGGGGCGCGCCTGCCAGCAAGGGAGTGTCCATGATCCCCGGGGCCACCGTCATCACCCGGACCCCGACACTGGCCAGATCGCGCGCCAGGGGAAGCGTCATGGCGACCACCCCTCCCTTCGATGCCGAGTAGGCGGCCTGGCCCACCTGGCCCTCGAAGGCGGCGATCGAGGCAACATTGACGATGACCCCGCGCTCCCCCTCATCGTTGGGCTCGTTGCGGGACATGACACCGGCCACATTCCTGATGACATCGAACGAGCCAATCAGATTGACCCCGATCACGAACTTGAAGAGTTCGAGATCGAAGAGGCTCCCGTCACGGGCTACCACCCGCTGCGCCGGAGCCACCCCGGCGGCGTTCACCAGGATCGTGATCGACCCGAGGTGCCCCACGGCGCCGTCCACAGCGTCGGCGACATCATCGGCTCGTGTCACGTCGCAAGGGACAAAGGCGGCGGCCCCGCCGAGCTTGGCGGCGGCGGAAACGCCGGCTTGTTCGTTGAGATCCAGGATCGCCACCCTCGCCCCCAGACCAACAAGGCGCTCGGCGGCACCCAGCCCCAGACCCGAGGCGCCCCCGGTGACAATCGCTGTGCTCCCGCTGATATTCATGGGTATGACGCTAACGCACCGCGAATGTGGTGATATGTGCCCGTGATCGGTGTATTCGACTCCGGCGTCGGCGGTCTCTGGGTCGTATCCGAGATTCGACAACGCCTCCCCACCGCCGACATCGTCTACGTGGCCGACCAAGGCCGCGCGCCGTACGGGCCTCGGGCCCGATCCGAGGTCCTCGCGTTCTCCGACGAGATCGCGAGTTGGCTGATGGACCGAGGCGCCGAACCGGTGGTGATCGCCTGCAACACCGCCTCGGCGGCAGCGCTCCACGAACTGAGAGCAAGGTACCCGTCTACCTCATTCGTCGGGATGGAGCCTGCTGTCAAGCCGGCTGCGGCTGCCACTCACAACGGAGTCATAGGGGTTCTCGCCACCGAAGTCACCTTCCAAGGCGAGCTCTTCTCGTCCGTAGTCGACCGGTTCGCCGCCGGCCACACCGTGCTCACCAGACCCTGTCCCCGCTGGGTGGAACTGGTAGAAGCAGGTGATCTCGAGGCACCTGAGCTGAAGGAGGCGGTGGCCGGATGTGTAGTGCCCTTGATCGAGTCCGGCGTCGACACCCTGGTCCTCGCCTGTACCCATTACCCCTTCCTGATCCCCCTGATTCGTGAGACGGCCGGGCCCGGCGTAGCGATAATCGACCCGGCCCCGGCGATCGCGTCGCAAACGGCGAGAATCGCCGACGGCGACGGGGCCGGCACCCTGGAGATCCACACCTCGGGAGACCCTTCGTCACTGAGCGAGTTCATCGCTCGCAACCTCGCCGGGATCGCCGGCGCCAAGACCTTCAAGTGGTGAACGGCCGGCGGCCGCACCCGGTGCCGCCCATCGAAAAACTGGGTCCCGATTACGCCTTCACCTCGACCTCGGGGACCGTGCTCGGATTCGGCACTTCCCTGAGATATCACCCCGGCTCGGGACCGGATCGATATCGACACGCCGAGGAGTTCGTCGCCGGGTTGGGGGCCGAGGCTGTCGCGTTCGTCTCCTTCACCTTCGATGTCGAGAATCCCGACTCGACAGTCGTGAGCCCCGAGGCAGTTGTGCGCGTCGACGCTGGAGGCGGCGCTCACGTCTCCGGCTCTGTCGAACGCCTTCCTCAACGCCTCCGCAGGGCGCCGGGGAGCGACGAGGACACGCTCTCGGTCGACAACGGCGCATCGAGCGGTTGGCACCGGCTCATCGAGGATGCCGTGGCCACGATCGAAGAAGGGCGGCTTCGCAAGGTCGTGGTGGCCCGGACCGCGACCGTCACCGGAAAACGGCCCTTCTCAGCAGTGGAGACCTGGCATCAACTGCGGGCCACCCACGCCATGAGCCACATCTTCTCGGTCGACGGCCTGGTCGGCGCCAGCCCCGAGCTGCTGGTGAGCTGCCGCTCGGGGGCCGTGGAGTCAGTTTCGCTTGCGGGATCGGCCCCTGGTTCGCCCGACGACCCAATGTCCCGGGACCTCATGGCATCGCCCAAGGACCTCGAGGAGCACCGATATGCAGCCGACTCCGTAGAGGATGCGTTGCGGCCGCTCACCTCATCACTCGACAGGTCCACCGTCAAGGTGCTCGACTTTGGCGAGATCCATCATCTCGGGACCTCGTATCGAGGAAGCCTCCTCCCCGACGTGGGAGCGCTCCAGGTGACCGCCGCCCTCCACCCCACCGCTGCTGTGGCGGGCACACCAAGGCTCGAGGCCCTCGATTTCATTGCCCGCCATGAGCGGATCGACCGCGGCCGTTATGCGGGGCCCGTCGGTTGGGTAGGCGGAGACGGGTCAGGCGAGCTGGCGATCGCAATACGCTGCGGGCTGGTCGGGCCAGACTCGACGCTGCTCTACTCGGGGGTGGGAGTAGTGGCCGATTCCGATCCCGACGAGGAGTGGGAGGAATCGATGCTCAAGATGCGACCGATGCTGCGCGCTCTGGCCTGAGCCCTCATCCCGACCAAGCGCTCGCCGCCACCTCGTCCAGTCTCCTCCTCAGATCCGCGCCGGCCTTGGCGTCGGTGGGCACCTCCACGAGCTGGACGCCGCCGGCTCGCTGGGCATCCAGCACCGCCTTGGGAAACCGGCTCGCCTCCTCGACCCGGGCATAGCCGACGTCGTGAAACGCGGCCAGCTGCTGGAAGTCGCGCCCATGGGGAGTGAGAAACAGCCTTTCGAACGAGGCGCCCAGCATCGCTTGTGGTAGCTCGTGAAACAAGCCGCCCCCGTTGTTGTTGGCGATCACGAAGACGGC
>CAZKFU010000204.1:0-3142 GCA_964552165.1 uncultured Acidimicrobiaceae bacterium | reverse complement strand
CTACGACGGGCCCATCATCATGATCTATCCGGGGCCGCTGCTCCCAAACCTGCAGCAGGTGATGCTCACCAACGATGAGATGGAGGAGGTGCTGGCGATCATCGCCGAGATGGGGATGCCACAGATCATCGATGAGAGAGACGACGCCAACACCGGCTTCATCGCCGATGCCACCACCGAGGTCCTCACCTATTGGGACGGCGAGGGGGCCCATGTCTACTCGGTCTACGCTCTCGGGCTCGGCGACGACACCGACCCCCGCAGCATTGCCTTCCGCGGGCTGGTAGACCTCCTCGATGGCTACACCGCCTCTCGTTCCTCGGTGGAGTACGAGCCGGAGCGGGTCCAGATCTACGCTTCGTTCTCCTATGGCGCTCCCGATCCCGAGTTCGTCGATGTCAGGGAGTGGCCGCTTGCAGAGCCTCCCGAGTCCTTCGACATCCCAACCGACAACTGGGGCTGCCGCGTCTTTGATGACCCCTCGATCTTCGACGCTTTCAGCGACGCCACCCAGGTAACCGAATGGTCCCAGCCAGGCCCGGACGGCGACTCCCAGAATGTGCGGCTGCTGGTGCGACCACTGCTCCCAGGGGAGGAGAGCTGCGACCAGCGCTAGACGGTCAACCGGCGACGACCGGGACTGCCTCCATCGCCGCCGCGACCTTCTCCTCCGGGTATTCGTAGTCGACCAGGGTGCCGTCGAAGTAGGCCTGGTAGGCCGCCATGTCGAAGTGCCCGTGCCCGGATAGGTTGAAGAGGATCACCTTCTCCTCGCCTGCCTCCTTGGCCGCCAACGCCTCGTTGATGGCGGAGGCGACGGCGTGGGTGGGCTCGGGGCCGGGAATGATCCCCTCGGCCCGGGCGAAGGTGACCGCCTTCTCGAAGGACTCGGTCTGGTGGAGTGCCTCGGCCTCGATGATCCCCAGCTCATGAAGGTGCGAGACCAGGGGCGCCATTCCGTGATAGCGGAGCCCCCCGGCGTGGATGGGGTCGGGGATGAAGGTATGCCCCAAGGTGTGCATCATGACCAGAGGGGTCATCCCCGCGGTGTCGCCAAAGTCGAACTGGTAGCTGCCTCTTGTCAGAGAGGGGCACGCCGCCGGCTCCACGGCTCGGATAACCGGGTCCATGTTGCCCGCAAGCTTCTCACGGATGAAGGGGAAGGTGAGCCCGGAGAAGTTGGAGCCGCCGCCTGTGCACCCGATCACCACGTCGGGTGTCTCGTCGACGAGGGCGAGCTGTTTGAGCGCCTCCTCCCCGATGATCGTCTGGTGCATGAGCACGTGGTTGAGCACCGAACCCAGCGAGTAGTTGGTGTCGTCGTTGCTGGCGGCGACCTCGACCGCCTCGGAGATGGCGATCCCCAGGCTCCCCGGGGTCTCGGGATCGGCGGCCAGGAACTGCCTGCCGGCGTTGGTCGCATCCGAGGGAGAGGGGTGGATGGTGCCACCCCAGGTCTCGATCATCGCCTTCCGGTACGGCTTCTGGTCGTAGGAGGCTCGCACCATCCACACCTCGCATTCGAGCCCAAACTTGGAGCAGGCGAAGGCGAGCGCGGAGCCCCATTGGCCGGCTCCGGTTTCGGTGGTGAGCCGACGGGCACCCGCCTTGGCGTTGTAGTACGCCTGGGCCACGGCGGTGTTGGGTTTGTGCGAGCCGGGCGGGCTCACACCCTCGTACTTGTAGTAGATGCGTGCCGGTGTGCCCAGCTTCTCCTCCAGCGCATGGGCACGGTAGAGGGGAGACGGCCGCCACAACCGGTACACCTCGAGAACCTCCTCGGGTATGGCGATGAACCGCTCCGAGCTGACCTCTTGGAGGATGAGATCCATCGGGAACAGCGGCGCGAGGTCATCGGGCCCGACGGGTTGGTGGGTCCCCGGGTGCAGCACCGGTGGTGGCGGAGACGGCAGATCGGGGACGATGTTGTACCAGCGGGTCGGAATCTCCGACTCGGCGAGCGTGATCTTGGTTGCCATCCCCCGAAACTAGCGTGTGCAGCGGACCGCGGTGGCGGCTCACAGGTGCACACGCCGAGAGCGTTGGCGTCGGTTGTGTGCAGACCGCCCGCGGTGGCGGCTCATGGGTGCACACGCCAGGAGGGGATCATTCCTCGGTCGGTGACGACGAGGCCTTCTCGGCGATCTCGGTGACGACCGCCTCGTTGGCGAGAGTGGTCACGTCGCCGAGTTGGCGGTGCTCGGATATGTCTCGGAGAAGCCGCCGCATTATCTTCCCCGACCGGGTCTTGGGCAGGTCGTCGGTGAACACGATCGAGCGCGGCTTGGCGATGGGCCCCAGCGTCGACGATACGTGTTCGCGGAGCGCCGCGATCAGCTCCTCGTTCCCTTCGACATCACCGCGCAGGGTGACAAAGGCGGCGATCGCCTGGCCCGTCACCTCATCCTTCCTGCCCACCACAGCCGCCTCCGCCACCGCGATGTGGGAGACCAGCGCCGACTCCACCTCGGTGGTCGAGATGTTGTGCCCTGAGACCAGCATTACGTCGTCGACACGCCCCAGCAACCAGAAGTACCCGTCCTCGTCACGCTTGCAACCGTCGCCGGGGAAGTACCGCCCCGGAAAACGAGACCAGTAGGTGTCCACATACCGCTGGTCGTCGCCGTAGATGGTTCGCGCCATCGCCGGCCATGGTCTGCTCAGGACGAGGAAGCCGCCACCTCCTAACGGCACCGACACGCCCTCGTCGTCGACGACATCGGCGAAGATCCCGGGGAAAGGCAGCGTCGCCGACCCCGGCTTGGTGGCGGTGATCCCCGGAAGGGGGGTGATCATGATGCAGCCGGTCTCGGTCTGCCACCAAGTATCGACCACCGGGCATCGTCCCTTGCCGATGGTCTCCGAGTACCACATCCACGCCTCGGGGTTGATTGGCTCACCCACCGTGCCCAGGAGCCGCAGCGAGGACAGCTGGTGTTTGGCGACATGCTCATCACCCCATTTCATGAAGGTTCGGATGGCAGTGGGAGCTGTGTAGAACACGGTCACCCCGTAGGTATCGATGATCTCCCACAGGCGGTCCAGATCCGGGTAGTTGGGGGCTCCCTCGTACATGACCCCGGTGGTCCGGTTGGCGAGCGGCCCGTACACGATGTAGCTGTGGCCGGTGACCCACCCGATG
>CAZKFU010000203.1:0-3159 GCA_964552165.1 uncultured Acidimicrobiaceae bacterium | reverse complement strand
GTCATCATAAGACCGACTGCCCCGCGGTGAGCCGCAATTACAGCGCTAGGAGGGCCGCATCTGCGGCTCGGTTTCCCTTTCTCCACAGTCAGGAGCGCAGAGCCCCGGGCTCACCTGCCGGGGCTGGCTATGGCACCGCGTTTTGAACTGCGATTCAGGTGCCTATGCGGGTGCCAAACAGCGTCGATACACCTGGACCGGAGCGCATCAGGCGGACCATGAGCCAGAGAAGGCCCTGGTCAACGGACTGGTTGGTACGGGGCTGGACGTCCGGGCTGCGTCTCCTAAGCGAAAGGTCGCAGGTTCGAATCCTGCCGGGGGCGCTATAAACAAGCTGGTCAGAGATACTTTGTGCTCATGAGTGAGGTTTATCGGCGCTCCTTGACCGGTCCGCTGCCACTATCTCGAGAACGCTGTCGAGCTGGTGCCGGACGTCGCGCCGGTACTGGCCCCGTAGTGAGGCGCGGTGGGAATCCGGAGAGCGCCTGGTGGTCAGCGCTTGGCGGCGTTGACTGCAACGTTTCGGGGGAGGACGGCGCCGCCACCGGGGAGTTCGACGACCCGCTCCAGTACCCGGAGATCAGCATCGGTGAACGCCCCGAGGAAGTCGGCGAGGGTCTTGTGATGTCCGCCCACCCTGCTCCAGAGCCCTGTGCCATCACCTGATCCCTGGCGGCGAGCTACGCCGCCGCCACCGAGCCACCGGCAAGACGATCACCGCTCGCACCCCCGAAGCCGAGACGGCGGAGCCGGCTGGCAATCACCCCACACCATCCTCGACGGCCTCTTCGGGTGATCCTCTGGTCGACTCCCGGGCTTACTCGTTGCCGCGGGAGCCGTCGGGTTGGCGGGCGCCGGCGAGCGTGCCGGCCAGGTCGGTGAACTCCATCGGGAAGACGAACTTGGTGGAGGCCCCTTGACCCACGGCCTTGAGCGCCTCCAGGTACTGGAGGCGCATCGTGTTCGGGTCGACGGTGCGGGCGACGTCGTTGATCCGCTGCAGCGCCGTGGAGAAGCCCTCCGCTCGCAGCACCGCCGCCTGCTGGTCGCCCTCGGCCTTGAGGATCTCCGACTGCTTGGCCCCCTCGGCCCGGAGGATGGCGGATTGGCGGTCCCCCTCCGCCTCGAGGATGGCGGCGCGCCGCAGCCGCTCCGCCGACATCTGGCGGTTCATCGACTCCAGGATCTCCCGGGGCGGGTCGATCTCGCGGATCTCCACGTTGGTGACCCTGATGCCCCAGCGCGTCGTCTCGGTGTCGAGCCGCTGGCGGATGGCCTCGTTGATCCGCTCGCGCTGCGAGAGCACGTCGTCGAGGTTGATGTCGCCGACGACGGCCCGCAGGGTCGTGGTCGCCAGGCCGGACACCGCCCCCCGGCTGTCCTCGACCTCCATCACGGACTTCTGGGCCTCGTTGATGTCGATCCGCATGAACACGAGGAAGTCGATGGAGATCGAGGCGTTGTCCTTGGTGATGTTCGTCTGTTGGGGTATGTCGATCACGATGGTGCGGGTGTCGACCTTGCGAATCTGGTGGACGATCGGTACCGCGATGACCGGGCCGGGGCCCCTCATGCCCTGAAAGCGCCCGAACTTGAAGCGCGCCAGGCGCTCATAGTCCTTGACGAAGTTGATTATCGCCATCTTCCTCTCCTTCATTGCCTTTGCCTGATGGTGTTGGTGGTTGCGCCGTCGCCGCCGGGCTGTCCTGCCGAGCCGTCCCGGCGATCGACGTCTCGACACCCTTCTCCACGGGTACGACGGTCACCTGATACCCGTCAACGTCGACGATCCAGACCGGCGTCCCCTCGTCGGCCTGTTGGCCCGGCGGCAGCGTCGCCTCCCAGAACTCGTCGGCGAAATGCACCTCTCCTTTCGGATCCAGGCGCCGGCTCACCGTGGCGACCTGGCCGATCATCGCCTCGCGGGCGACCGGGCTGATGTAACCACCCGGCCCTCGCCGGGCCTTCTGGAACTCCCAGGCGAGCCACACCACGGCGGCACCGACGGCGATCCCGGTGCCCGCCAGGAGCCAGCGGCTCACCCGCACCTGGGGCGAGCCCGGGACCTCGGGGGTCCCGAAGAACCCGACGAGGAACAGACCGCCCAGGACCAACGTGACCGCGCCCAAGGCGCCGAAGACCCCGAGGCCCGGTGCCTGCGCCTCGGCGATGAAGAACACCATGGCGAGGATGATCAGCGCCACCCCGCCCCACGAGAACGGGAGCTGCCCCACGCCGGTGAACCCCAGGACCAGCATCACCACCCCGAGCACCCCGGGGATGATCGTCCCGAAGTTGAACAGCTCCACGACGATGGCGAGGCTCCCCAGCGAGACGAGCAGGAAGGCGATGTTGGGATCGGCGAGGAACGACAGGAACTGCTCGACGAGGTTCAGCTCCACGGAGCGCACCGCCAGGCCGTCGGTGTCGACCATGACCTCGGTTATCTCGTCGTCGCCCACCGGTATCGACATGCCGTCGAGCTGACGCAGGAGGTCGGGTACGTCGTCGGCGACGAGCTCGATGATGTTCTCGTCGCGCGCCTCCTCGGCGGAGAACGCCCGTGCCTCCAGTACCGTCTCCTCCAGCGCCTCGGCGTTCCGGTCGCGTCGCTCGGCGATCGAGCGCATCAGGGCCACGGCGTCCTGCGTGGCCTTCTCGGCCAGCGTTTCCGGCAGGTCCTCGCCCCCACCGCCCACCACCGCCGCGGCACCGATGTTGGTGGCCGGCGCCATGGCCGCCACACCGGCGGCGGCGGTGACGAACGTGCCGGCGCTGGCGGCCCGTGCCCCCTCCGGGGCCACGAAGACGGCCACCGGTCGGGGAGCCGAGAAGATGTCGCCCACTATGTCCCGCATGGCGTCGACCAGCCCACCCGGCGTGTCGAGTCGGATGATCACGACCTCGGCGTTCTCCGCCTCGTCCGAGCCGAGGGTTCGCGACACGAAGCGGGCGGTGACGTTGTCGATAGGGTGGTCGAGCTCGACCAGGAGGGCGTACGGCTCGGACTCCGAGGGCTGGGCGTTTGCCCGCGGCCCCAGGAGCAGCCCGACGCCCACCAGCACGCCGAGCGCGGCGACGATCCGGCGCCCCCAGCGCCCCCAAGCCGTTCGACCCGAGCCGCGCACGTCGTCACCTCCCAAGGGTGACGATAACCGC
>CAZKFU010000202.1:0-3162 GCA_964552165.1 uncultured Acidimicrobiaceae bacterium | reverse complement strand
ACACAGAGGTTGCGGTGCTGGGCCGTGAGCTGGTTCACCAGCACGTACTGGGCGTGATTGGTGTCCTGGTACTCGTCGACGAGGACATAGCGGAACCGCTGCTGGTACCGATCTAGGGCGTCGGGGAAGGCGCCGAGCAGCTCGACGGTGATCATGAGGAGGTCGTCGAAGTCCATCGCCGACGCCCCCAGCAGCCGCTGTTGATAGAGACGGTAGACATCGGCGACCTGCTGGTGATAGTAGCCCTCGTCGCGCTCGGCGAAGGTCTCGTAGTCGATCAGCTCGTTCTTGGCCTTGCTGATGATGCCTTTGATGGACCGCGCCGGGAATCGCTTGCTGTCGAGATCGAGGTCCTTGAGGCAGATGTTGATGAGCCTGATGGAGTCGGCCTCGTCGTAGATCGAGAATCCGGACCGGTAGCCGAGCCGGCTGGCCTCGCGACGTAGGATCCGCACGCAGGCAGAGTGAAATGTGGAGACCCACATCGACCGTACCGCTCCCCCCACCAGACGGGCTACCCGGTCTCGCATCTCGTCGGCGGCCTTGTTGGTGAACGTTATGGCGAGGATGGCGTCGGGAGGCACCCGGAGGTCCCGGATCAGATGTGCGATGCGATGGGTGAGGACCCTGGTCTTGCCCGACCCGGCGCCTGCCACCACCAGCACCGGTCCCTCGGTTGCCGCCACCGCCTCGCGCTGTGTCGGATTGAGGTCGGCGAACAGCTCGGACTCGGACGGCACATCATCGAGGAACCACTCGGCTTGCATGACCGACTCGATGGTACCGGCCAACCGAGGCGAATCACATCGACGTCATTCCGGCTGCGGTATGGTCACCACCGACTCGGGAGCGTCGATCTCGACAACTGCCGCGAATGCCCCTTCCAGGTCACCGACGGTGCTTCCGCCGAGCTTGATCGGCATCGAGTAACAAAAGCGCGAGCCGGTGGGAAAGCGGCGCTCGTACCAGACGTCGCCACCCATGGCCCGCGCCAGCCGGCGGGCGATGGGAAGCCCCAATCCGATGCCGCTGGCCTCGCGGGCATCGCCCTTGGAGATCTGCTCGAAATGCTCGAATATCTCCCGAATCGACTCGTCGGGCACTCCCGGGCCGTTGTCGGCGATGATCACGATGTACTGGTCGGCAAAGGCGAGACCCTCCACGGTGATCAGGTCGCCCCCGTACTTGCGCGCATTCTCCATGAGGTTTCGCAACACCTGCTGCACCCGGAGGTAGTCCGCCATCACCCTGACCCCGGAGGGCATGGTCACCGAAGCCTCCTTGGCGCCGCCGCTGGGGAAGAGGAGGTCGGCCACGGCCTTGGCCAGCTCGCCGAGGTCGAACATCCGGGGATTGAATCGAAGCCTCCCCGCCTCGAGACGGGGGATGACGAGAACGTCCTCGACCAGATCCCCCAGGTACTGCGATTGACGGTTGATGATCGAGAGGAACTCATCAACCTCGTCATCGGGGAGGTTGCGCCAATCATGGACCAGCGTGTCGGAGAATCCCGCGATGGAGGTCAGGGGAGTGCGCAGCTCATGGCTGACCATGGCCACGAAGTCGTTCTTGATGGAGTGGGCCTCCTCGGCGAGCCGCACCGCCTCCCTCTCCCTTTGCTTTCCGGCGGCGACGGTGCGCAGCGCCAACAGCACCCCTGCCAGCCCCAAGAGGGGCGCCAGGTAGGCGACGATGTCGGGAACCCGTGGCAACACCTGCATGCTGCTATCTCATCGGCCGGCCCCGCCGACCGCTAAAGGCTCTAACGGCTCTGCAAGACTCCTAGGAAGCACTCTCCGTCCTCATCCCGATCAACCGGCGAAGTGTTGATGTGAGCACGCCCTGGCGAAGGTCGAACTTGTCGAGATAGGCATCGACCCCGGCGTCCCACGCGGCCTGCTGCTCCGAGGCGTCGGCGACCCCCGAGACCATGATCATCGGGACCTTTACCCCCGCCGCCCTCAACGCCCTTACCAGGTCGGCGCCGTTGGAGCGGGGCATCGAGAAGTCGATCACCAAGGCGTCGAATTCCTTCTCCGCCATGGCGAGGACGGCGTCGCGCGCCCCTCCGGCCACGGTGACCTCGAAGCCGGCTCCGTTGAGGGTCGCCGAGAGCAGCTGGCGGACACCGGCCGAGTCATCGACCACGAGGACCGCGGGTTTGCGCTCGGCATCCGCGGGCATGCGCCGCGCGTATGCCCCGAGGTAGGTCGGATCGAGTACCACCAAGACCTCACCCCCGCCGAGCAACGCGGCGCCCGTGATGTGGCCGGCACCTTCGAGGATGGGGCCCAGGTTCTTGACCGCCACCCGTCGCCTGTCGACCAACTCGCCGACGGTGACTCCCACCAGACCCAGCCTGGTGGAGACCACCAACAGCTCGCTCTCTTCGGCAGTGTCCTCGGCGCCGATTGCCTGCGCCAGCGAGATGACAGGGATCGCCTTGCTTTGGAAGCGAAGCCGCCGCCCGCTCTCGGTCATGTGCAGCTCGGCGCTGGTGAGGGGCATCGCCGCCTCCAGTGACGCCTCGGGAAGTCCCCAGAACTGATTGTCGGTAGACACCAGGACGATGTTCTGAAGGATCCGCGACACGGGAAGGGTGAGGATGACGCTGGTGCCCTGACCAGGAGTTGACTCGATCGCCACCCCGCCATGGAGACCCTCGACCACATCCCGGACAATTGCCAACCCATCCCCGCCCCCCGAGAAGTCGGTGGTCTCGGTGCGGGTGGAGAACCCAGGCTGAAAGAGCACCGAGCTCAGCTCGGCGACATCGGAGAGACCCATGGTGGCCGCTGTCGCCTCGACAGCCGCCCAATCGACGCCGGCCCCGTCGTCGGCAACCGAGATCTCGAGTCGGTCCTCGACGCGCTGGGCCCGAAGGGTGACAGCGCCGGTAGAAGCCTTGCCGGCGGCAAGCCTCTCCGTGGGTGGCTCGATACCGTGATCGACGGCGTTGACCAGAAGGTGACGGAGCGGCTCTTGGAGGAGGTCGACAATCTGGCGGTCGAGCTCGACGTCGGTTTCCGCAACGTCGAAACGGACATCCTTTTCCAGACGCCAGCCCAGATACCGGATGAACTGGGGGAAGGTGGCGGTGGCCTCGAGGAAGGAGACGTTGGCCAGCGCCACCGCTTGCGCCTGGATCTCGGAGATGCCCGA
>CAZKFU010000201.1:1273-3183 GCA_964552165.1 uncultured Acidimicrobiaceae bacterium | reverse complement strand
CTCCCTGGCGACACCGTCATCGACCATACGGGATACCAGCTGCTCGATCCGCTCGTTGACGTCGGATTCTCCGTACCAGAGGTCGAAGTTGACACCGAGGGCGGCAAAGTCCTGGCGCTGGCTCTCCTCTGAGACCGTCTTCATCTGCTGCCACAGGGCGCGGTAGCCACGATGACCTTGTTGCAGCTTGACCGTCGCCTCACGTGCCCTGGTGGCGAACTCCTCGTCGGAGCGGGCTCGTGAGGACGCCTCGGGGTAGATCTCTTGGAGATCGGCGAGGGTCACCGGTGATTGCAAAGGCAGCTCGCCGGGGTCGTCCTCGAAGTAGGGGAGTGCCGGTTGACGCTCGGCGATGGCGGCGATCAGCAGCCCCATCTGGAAGCCCCAGTCGCCAAAGTGGGGATCGCGGGTCACCTGGTGCCCGGCGAAGCCGAACAGGCGTGCCAGCGAGTCTCCGATGATGGTGGCTCTGAGGTGGCCGACATGCATTGCCTTGGCGACGTTGGGCCCGGCGTAATCGACAACCACGCTTTTGGGATCGCTGGTTGGTGGCAGACCCAGCCTGGGATCGGAGGCGGTGATATCGGACCATTCCGCCAGCGACTCGGACGTGAGGTTGATGTTGATGAACCCGGGGCCTGCTACCGACGCCTCCTCGATCTCCGGCTCCTGCCGGAGCTTCGCCGCAACCGCGTCGGCGATCTCCCGGGGTGACCGCCCCGCGACCTGGGCGCCGGCCAAGGCGCCGTTGCATTGGAACTGAGAGAGCTCTGGCCGTTGTGACGGCACGACTTGGCCCAGGTCGGGGTCGAGGCCCAGCGTGGCGAAAGCGTCACCTGTGATCTCGGTGAGATGGGAGAGGAGCGACATGGGTGCCTGAGATCGTAGGAGGAGATGGCCTGTAGAGTGGATGGCGGTGAGCGAATACCTACGACCGCTGGAGCGCAGGATCCTCGATTTGCGAGGCGATGGCCTCTCCGTCGAGGAGATCGCCGGCAGGTTCAAACGGTCCCCCGCGCACGTCGAGCGGATCATCTCCTGGACAGAGATTCCCCGCACTCGGCCGCCCGCTTCCCGTAATCCTCGGCCTATCGAGGCTCGGGTCTTGGCCCTTCGGAGCGAAGGGGAGAGCCACGAGCAGATCGCCAACCGCTTCAAGAGAGGCGCTCGGTCGATCCGCCAAATCGAGGGCATCGCCCACTTCAAGCTCGCCCACGAGCTGCTGGGCGGGGGCTCCGAAACGCAAACCTGAGGTTCCTGCGCTCATATATGGATGAAGACGGGGACGGTTTGACGTGGCCTCGCGGCCCTATTCCTAACTGGCGTCGATTTCGCTCACATATGAACGCTGGAAGCTGAGGTTTGCCTTCAGTACTTGGCGAGTTCCTGAGCGTGGCGGATGATGCCCTCGGGTGTTGGGTACAGCTCGTTTTCCATCTCGGCGGCGTAGGGCATGATGGGCACGTCGGGTAGCGCGTACCGTTTCACCGGGGCGTCGAGCCACTCGAAGGTCTTGTCGGCGATCTGAGCCGCCAGCTCGGCGCCGTAGCCCACAAACTCGTTGTCCTCGTGGACGATGAGCACCCGGCTCGTCTTCTTCACCGAAGCCTCGATCGTGGGCCAGTCGAGCGGTTTGAGGCTGCGCAAGTCGATTATCTCGGGATCGATCCCCAACTCGACGAGGGCTGGTGACGCCTCCAGGGCGAAGTGGGTCATCGCCCCATAGCTCAGGATCGTGAGATCCTCGCCGGACCGACGGATCGACGCTCGGCCGAGCTCTACCCGGTGCTCGCCGCTGGGGTATGGGCCTTTGGCCAGCCGATACAGCTTCTTGGGCTCGAGGAACATCACCGGATCCGGGTCTTCGACGGCCGAGAAGAGAAGGCCCTTGACGTCGGCCGGGGTCGAAG
>CAZKFU010000201.1:0-1263 GCA_964552165.1 uncultured Acidimicrobiaceae bacterium | reverse complement strand
CCACCACCTTGAGCCCCGGGATGTGGGCGTAGAGCGACTCGATTGACTGCGAGTGGTAGAGCGCACCGCGGATCCCGGCGCCATATGGGACTCGGATGACGATGGGGCAGCTCCAGGCACCATCGGATCGGTAGTGGATCCTCGCCGCCTCGGAGACGATCTGGTCGAAGGCGGGATGGATGTAATCGGCAAACTGGATCTCGGGGATCACCTTCCACCCGGTGGCCGCCATCCCGACGGCGGCGCCGACGATGATCGACTCCGCCAGCGGGGTGTTGAAGCAGCGGTGTGAGCCGAACTTCTCGGTGAGCCCCTCGGTTGCCTTGAAGACACCACCTTTCTCCCGGGCCACGTCTTCCCCAAAGAGAACCGTGTCGTCGTCAGCTTCGAAGACATCGTGGAGGGCCAGGTTGATAGCGGTGATGAGGTTTACGGTTTCGCCTTCGACCTCGGCCTCCGGCTCGAGCGCCGGCTCTTCGGAGACGATCTCCCGGGCGTACACGCGGGATGTCGGCTCGTCGGGCGACGGCGCCGCCTCCGCCTCCCGGACCGCATCGGCCAGCTCTTGGGTGACCTGGGCGTCGATGCTCGCCTCGTCCTCTTCGGTGAGCAGCCGGTGCTCGATCAGGTACTGGCGGACAGCCACCACCGGGTCTTTCTTGCGCCAGGTCTCTACCTCCTCACGCGAGCGGTACAAGGTGTCGTTGTCGTCCGAGGTGTGCGCCGCGTAGCGGTAGGTGGAGGCTTCGATGAGCGTCGGGCCCTCACCGGCCCGGGCCCGGTCCACCGCCTCCTTCATGGTGCGATAGACGGCAAAGGGGTCGTTGCCGTCTATCAGGTGGCCGGGGAACCCGTAGCCCTGGGCACGATCCGAGATCCGGCCCGCCACCTGCTCCTCGTTGGGCACCGATATCGCATACAGGTTGTTCTCGATGACGAAGATGAGAGGCAGCCGGTGGATTCCCGCCCAGTTCATCGCCTCGTGCCAGTCGCCCTCCGAGGTCGAGCCCTCCCCTCCGTACACCGCCACCACTGCATCCTCTCCTCGTGACATCAGCCCGTGGGCGATCCCCGCGGCGTGGGGATACTGGGTTCCGATGGTGGAGCTCTGCGTGAAGACCCGCCGGGCCTTGTCGGACCAATGGTTGGGCAGCTGGCGGCCCCCAGACATGGGATCGGTCTTCCTGGCGAAGACTCCGAGGAAGATGTCGAGGGCGGGCATGCCCCAGGCAAGAGCAACTCCCATGTCGCGGTAGTAAGGGA
>CAZKFU010000200.1:0-3183 GCA_964552165.1 uncultured Acidimicrobiaceae bacterium | reverse complement strand
AATCCTTCCATCCTGCTCGCCGACGAGCCCACGGGCAACCTCGACTCGAAGACCGGCAACGAGATCATGGGCGTCTTCGAGCGGCTCCATGGGGCGGGCAACACCATCGTGCTGGTCACCCATGAGGCCGATATCGCGGCCTACGCGCACCGTGTCATCTCCATCCGCGACGGGCAGGTGGAGAAGGACGTCCGCCGCGAGGCCGCGGCTGCCGTCGTCTGACCTGGTAAGCGACTACACCGCCGCCCAGTGACCCGCGGCAATCTCCCGCAGCCTGGCTGAAGGGTCGAACGCGCGCTCCTCGAGCACGACCCGCTGGCGCACAGCCGCGGGATCCGGCACCGGAATCGCCGACAGGAGCGCGCGGGTGTACGGGTGCGCCGGCGCGTCGAAAATCGAAGCGGTCGTGCCCATCTCGACGATGCGGCCCCGATACATGACGCCGAGGCGGGTGCAGATGTGGCGCACGAGGCGGAGGTCGTGTGCGATGAAGAGATAGGTCAGGTGCAGCCGGCTCTGCAGCTCCATCAGCAGGTTCACGACCTGCGCCTGCACCGAGACGTCGAGTGCGGAGACGGGCTCGTCGCAGATGATGACGCTGGGGTTGAGGGCCAAGGCGCGGGCCACTCCGATGCGCTGTCGTTGACCGCCGGAGAACTGGTGGGGGAACCGATTGATGTGGTCGGGGTTTAGCCCCACCAGGTCCAGCAGCTCCTTGACGCGTTGCCGCTGTTGGTTCTTGGGGCGGACACCTCGATGGACTTCCCATGGTTCCGAGACGATGTCGCCGACGGTCATCCTGGGGTTGAGCGAGGCGTAGGGGTCTTGGAAGATGATCTGGATCTCCCGGCGCAGCTCGCGAAGCTCTCTCTTCCCCATCGAGAAGATGTCGCGACCCTTGAAGTAGGCGGCGCCATCGGTCGGCTTCTCCAAGCGAAGGATCGTCCGAGCCACCGTCGACTTCCCACACCCCGACTCGCCGACCAGACCCAGCGTCTCCCGGGGGAAGACCTCGAAGGAGACCCCATCGACGGCCTTGATGGTGCCGATCTGCTTCTTGAAGAGGATGCCCTGCAATATCGGAAAATGCTTTACCAGCCCCTCGACCTTGAGAAGCGGCTCGGTGCCGCGGTCAGCCGCCAAGGCCGACCACCTCCCCGGCGAAGTGACAAGCCGACGCCCGGCCGTCACCCAAGGGTCTCAGCGGGGGGCGTTCCTCGACACAGATCTCCTGAGCAAATGGGCATCGGGGGTGGAAGGGGCACCCTGGCGGGATGTGGAGGAGGTCGGGTGGCGACCCAGGTATGGGGATCAGCTTCTTCCCCTTCTGCTCCGGGGTGGCGATCGAGCTCATCAACCCCAGGGTGTAGGGGTGGCGAGGGGACTTGAAGACCTGGCGAGTGGTCCCCTCCTCGACGATCCGTCCCGCATACATGACAGCCGCCCTGTCGGTGACCTCGGCCACCACAGCCAGGTCATGGGTGATGAGTATCAGCCCCATCCCCGTCTCCGACTGAAGATCGGAGAGCAACTTCATGATCTGGGCTTGCACCGTGACGTCGAGTGCCGTGGTCGGCTCGTCGGCAATGAGCACCTCTGGGTCGAGCGCCAGCGCCATGGCGATCATGGCTCGCTGCCGCATCCCCCCCGAGAACTCGTGGGGGTAGGCGTCCACCCGCTCCCTCGCCCCGGGTATCCGCACCCGCTCCAACAGCTCAATGGCCTTCTTGCGCGCCTCCGCCTTCGACGTCCCCCGGTGCTGGCGGTACATCTCCCCGATCTGCCAACCCACCCGGAAAACCGGGTTCAGGGCGGTCAGCGCATCCTGGAAGATCATGGCGATCTTTTGGCCCCGGAAGAGCCTCCTTTCGCCCTCGGGAAGCTGGAACAGATCGACCCCGCGGAACCGGGCTGCACCTCGGGTCACATAGCCGGGAGGAGTGTCGATGATCCCCATCACCGCCTGGGCGCTCACCGTCTTGCCCGAACCCGACTCGCCCACGATCGCCAGCGTCTCACCCTTGTCCAGCCGGTAACTGACCCCATCGTTGGCCTTGACCAAACCGGCCCGGGTCCGGAACTCGACGTGAAGATCCTCGACCTCTAGCAGCGGAGCGTTGGGGTCGAAGTCGACGCCCTCCACCCCACCCCGGGTTTGTCTCTCGGCTGTCACCAAATCAGCTCACCTCGTCTTCGGATCCAGGGCGTCACGGAGGGCGTCGCCCATGAGGATGAACCCAAAGACGGCCAGGCTGAGGAACATCCCCGGGAAGAGGAGAAGGTGAGGAGCCGAGAGAATCCGGAGCTGGGCGGTGTTGATCATCAACCCCCACGAGATGGCCGGTAACTGCAAACCGACCCCCAGGAACGACAACGCCGCCTCGACGGCGATGATGACCCCGGCGCTGATGGCGGCGTAGATGACCACGGGGGCGATGGCGTTGGGAAGGATGTGCTTGGTCAGAATCCTGAAATCGGAGGCACCCAACGCCCTGGCGGCGTCGATGTAGTCATGCTCCTTCACCGAGAGCACCGACGACCGGTAGAGACGCAACATCGTCGGCCACCCCAAGACCACCAAGACCAAGGAGACTTGTAGAAAACCTCGCTGGCCGAGCAGGCTGAGGATGACGATGGCGCCCAGGATGGTGGGGATGGCGAACCAGACATCGGTGAGACGGGCGATCACGGCGTCGATGACCCCGCCGTAGTATCCCGAAAGGCTCCCCAGGATCACCGCTACCACCGCGGCGAACCCCACCACCACCACCCCGATGGACATCGAGATCCGCGCCCCATACACGGTGCGGGCGTAGTAGTCACACCCCTGGAGGTCGAAACCAAACCAATGCTCGGCGCTGGGACGCTGCAACGAGTTGGACAGCAGGCACTCCCGGGGGTTGGCCGAGGTGAACCATTGCGGGAAGATCGCCATCACCGTGAACAACAAGATGAGGGCCGATGCGATCAAGAAGATCGGGTTGGAACGGAGGTCCTTCCAGGCATCGGACCACAGACTCGCTGGTGGCGCCCCGGCGGCCACCTCGAGAGCTTCAGTCTCGATCTCCTCGACCATCGCCTCGTAGTCGAGCTGGCTCTCCTGATCCTCGACACCGGACTGGCGAAGGTCACTCATACCTGATTCGGGGGTCGAGAACGGCGTAGAGGAGGTCGACGATCAGG
>CAZKFU010000199.1:377-3209 GCA_964552165.1 uncultured Acidimicrobiaceae bacterium | reverse complement strand
GCGTTGCAGAGCATGGGGAGGGAGGCCAAGGTGGTCTGGCTCGACGGTCACTCCGACTACGGAAACGCCCTGGAGACCTTTCGCGACAACCACCTGGGCGACGTTGGCCCTCGCACCACGGTGATCATCACCGGTGACGCCCGAAACAACTATCGGCCGGCGCGCGATGAGGCGCTGCGGGACATCGGGACTGCCGCTCGGAGCCTGGTTTGGCTCAACCCCGAGCCCCGCCCGTACTGGGACACCGGCGACTCGATCATGTCCTCATACGCTCGATGGTGCGACTCGGTGCACGAGGTCCGGACCCTGCGCCAGCTCGAGGTGTTTGTCGAGCAGCTGACCGTTACCAGATAGGTCGCCGGATTCATTCAACCGGCGAGGTCGGGGTGCCGATATAGGTGAGGTTCTCCCCGAATCTGGGGCAAGGCAACAACGAGAGGTGCTCAATTGGGTTCACGAATCCTCGTGGTGGAGGACTCGGCTGTCATAAGGCGGCTGATCGAAGTGTGCCTGCGTGCCGCCGACCTCGAGATCATCACTCGCGAGGATGGCAAGGCCGGGCTCGCAGCCATCGGATCGGAGGCTCCCGATCTGGTGGTGCTCGACATCGGCCTACCCGGAATGGACGGGTGGGAGGTCCTCGACCGGGTCCGTCGCGATCCCGCCACCGAAAGGCTTCCCGTGGTCGTCCTCACCGCGCACGCGGAGGAGGAGTCGCGGCGTCGAGCCAACGAGGGGGGCGCCGACGCCTTCGTCACCAAGCCGTTCCAACCCAACGACTTCCGGACAACCGTCCTCTCGCTCTTGGAGTGACCCGGCGGGGGTCAACCCTCCGTTCTCCTCTTCCCTTCTCTCCGTTTTCGGGGGCCGGTTAGTCTGCGGCCGTGAGTCTTGACACCTCCATCCCCTCGTTCCTGGGGGCGCCAGTGCAACGACGGGAGGATCCGGCGCTCGTCACCGGAACCGGACGTTACGTGGACGACCTCACCCCTCCAGGCTGTCTCTACCTAGCCCTCGTTCGCTCCCCGTTCCCTCATGCCGACATCGCCGGCATCGATACCGATTCCGCTCGAGAAGTTCCCGGGGTGCACCTCGTCATCACCCCCGACGATGTCTCCGACATCAACATGCCTCCCCAACCCAACCCCGATCGCAACATCCCGCGTCGTTTCCCGCTGGTTCAAGGGAGGGCATTGATGCCGGGGGATCCGGTGGCAGCGGTCGTGGCGGACTCGCCGGCGGCCGCCCGAGACGCTGCAGACCTCGTCTACGTCGATTACGAGCCTCGACCCACCGTCGGCAACATGAGCCAGGCGATCGACGCCCCGCCTTTGCACGACAGTCAGGACTCCAACGTCGCCTATGACCGCAGCCGCGGCGATCGCGATGAGTTCGAGGCCGCCGACGGCGAGGTGCGATTGAGCGGAGTCGTCGACCACCCCCGCATCGCCCCGGCGCCGATGGAGCCCCGGATGGTGATCGCCGAGTGGAAGGACGATGGTCTCCTCGTCCACCTCTCATCGCAGGCTCCTCATCTGATGCAGGAGGAACTGGCCAAGTCGTTCGACCTACCCATGACTGCGGTTCGAGTGGTCACCCCGTTTGTGGGCGGCGGATTCGGATGCAAGTTCGATCTTGCAGAGGAGGAATACCTGGCTGTGATCGCCGCCCGCATGACGGGACGGCCTGTCAAGTGGGCGGAGACGAGGCGCGAGCATCTCTTGACCATCGGCCACGGTCGTGCCCAGCAGCACCGATACGAAGTGGTGGCCGATGCCGCGGGCAAGGTGAAGGCACTTTGGGTGGACAGCCTCATCGACCTGGGGTGCCGTCACCGATATCTGAGCTTCATGGAGATCACACCCCGGATGGGCACCGGCAACTACGACATCCCGGTTTACGGATGGCGAATGCGTGGAGTGTGGACCAACAGGGCGCCGCGAGGGATATACCGGGGGGCGGGGCGTCCCGAGGCCACATTGACCATCGAGCGGGTCATGGATCGGGTGGCTCGCGCCACCGGGCTCGACCCGGCCGAGGTGAGGCGACGCAACTTCGTCCGCCCCGACCAGATGCCCTACCAGTCCCGCGGCGGCTACACCTTCGACACCGGCGACTACGAGGCGACCCTCGACAAGCTCCTCGAAGTCGCCGGCTATGAGCAACTTCGCTCGGACCAAATCCGGGCCAGGGCAGAGGGACGTGTCGTCGGCATCGGTCTCTCCTCGTATGTCGAGGTCTGCGGGTTCGAGGATTGGGGGGCAGCCAGGATTCAGGTCCACTCCGACGGCTCGGTCACCGTGTTCGTGGAGACACTCGACCAGGGGCAGGGCCACCGGACTTCCTTCGCTCAGATCGTGGCTGCCTCGCTTGGCCTCCCCATCGAGCGGGTGAGGGTGGAGCAGGGCGACACCGCCTCGGCGCCGTATGGGTGGGGGACGTCGGGCTCGAGATCGGTGGCACAAGGAGGGTCGGCAAGCCACGCGGCTGCCGAGAAGGTGGCAAGGAAGGCCCGCTCGATTGCCGGCCATCTTCTCGAGGCAGCCGAGGACGACATCGTTCTTGCCGATTCCAAGGCAACGGTACGGGGCTCGGACGTCTCGGTGACCTGGCAAGAGATCGTCACCGCCGCCTTCGCCAAGGAGCTTCCTGAGGGGATGACACCTGGCCTCGACGAGGAGGTGCATCTCAAATCGGGGGGGCTCAACTTCCCCTACGGGGTCCATCTCGCCGTGGTCGAGATCGACCCGACCACCGGGTCGGTCAGGCTGGAGAAGATGTTCGCGGTCGACGATGCCGGGACGATCATCAACCCCATGCTGGCCGAGGGCC
>CAZKFU010000199.1:0-367 GCA_964552165.1 uncultured Acidimicrobiaceae bacterium | reverse complement strand
AGCAAAGCGCAAAAAGACCTGATCAGGAGGCTCTAATTGGTTAGAAAAGCAGCAGGTGGAGGCCGCGCGAAACCGAAAGCGATGAAGAATATCGCCCAGGGCGTGGCACAGGCGCTCTGGGAGGAGGTCACCTATGACACCGACGGCAACCTGGTCAGCTCCTCGTTCATGGACTACCTGATTCCCGGCGCGGTGTCGCTGCCCAGCTTCACCTTGGCGTCGACATACACCCCGACACCCACCAATCCTCTCGGTGCCAAAGGAATCGGCGAGGCGGGAGCCATCGGGTCGACGCCCGCGGTGCTGAATGCCGTTTGCGACGCTCTCGACGTCGACGAGTTCCAGGTGCCGGCCACCCAAGAGAAGG
>CAZKFU010000198.1:0-3228 GCA_964552165.1 uncultured Acidimicrobiaceae bacterium | reverse complement strand
GATCTCGTCCAGGAGACGTTTCTCAAGGCCTACCGCGCCTATGACACTTTTGCGGAGGGCACCAACCTCAAGGCGTGGCTATACCGCATCCTGACCAACACCTACATCAACAAATACCGAAAGGACGCCCGCCGGCCCAGCGAGGTCGACCTCGGCGATGTCCAGGACCTCTATCTGTATCGCCGTCTTGGGTTGCAGGAGTCGGCAGAGATGGCTCGCTCCACCGAGGATCGGGTCCTCGACGGGCTGGTGGAGTCGGACATAAAGGAGGCAGTCGAGCAGCTCCCCGAGAACTTCAGGATCGCGGTGTTGCTCGCCGATCTGGAAGGTTTCTCCTACAAAGAGATCGCCGAGATACTCGACATACCGATCGGAACGGTGATGTCTCGGCTGCATCGGGGAAGAAAGGCCCTTGAAAGAACGTTGTGGGAATTCGCCAGGCGACGCGGCTTGGTGCCGGACGAAGCCGAGAGGCCATGAGCAGCAAATGTGACAAGGCGCTTGGGAGCATCTATCCCTACCTCGATCGCGAGCTCAGCTGGTGGCGCCGTCGTCAGATCCGGAAACATGTCGCCGAATGCTCCCCGTGCGGGGACATGGTCTCCTTCGAGGAGCGATTCCTCAACATGGTCAGAGCGAGGCTTGTCGACGAGTGCCCGCCCGAGTTTCTCGATCGGCTCCGCTCGGCCATCCACAACGAGGCCATCCCCCCTGGCTGAGGCGCAGCGTCGCCGGAAACGCCCGGTAACCTCTCCTTCATGACACCAACCTGGCGTCGCCTCAGCATCACCGGAATCCTGGCGGGGGTGTGGGTGCTCTCGCTCCCTGCGTTTGGGCAGGAGCCCGCCGTACCCGTGACCACCGCCCCACCATCAATCGAGAATCCCGATTGGACCTATCGATTCCTGGTCCCCACCGGAATCGCCCTGGCGATTCTCACGGTACTGGTCACCACGGTCCGCTACTTCACCAACGTGGTCCGCAAGCGGTACCGCGTCGTCGAGTGACTGAGGAGCGTTCCGGTCCTCGACGCCTCACCAACCGCATCGCCGGGACCTACCCCCTTGCCGAGAGCTACCACCGGTGGCGGCTGGTTGACGAAATGGAGGAGATGACCGGCGAAGCGGCGATCCTGGTGGCAGGGGCAACCGGCCTTCGGCTACCCGGAAGCCCCTCGGTCGCAGTTGTCGACCGCTCCCAATGGGTGGAGCGGAACCTGGCCACCTTCTCCCATCTCCTGGCTCCGGCGGAGGAGCGAATCGCGGAGCGAATGGCGGAGTCGGGGCCGCGGGGCCGCAGCGCAGCCGCACTCGCCCACCGCCTCCTTTCGGTGGAGACCGCAGCGTTGCTCGGTGTGCTTGCCCGACGGGTTCTCGGTCAATACGAGCTGGTCCTGCCAACCGGGGAGGACGGAGACGTCGTCACCTTTGTCGGGCCCAATCTCCTGGCCATGGAGCGGCGCCACCACTTCCGTCCGTCGGAGTTCCGGATGTGGGTGGCGCTGCACGAGCTGACCCATCGCGCCCAGTTCCAAGGCGTGCCCTGGATGCGCGGCTTCTTTCTCGACCTCGTTCACGAGATGGTCATGGCGGCGCAACCGGAGCCGGGGAGGCTGGCGCGCGTCACCCGCCAAGTCCTCGATTCGAGGGCCGAGGGCCGCCCGCTCCTCGACGAGAAGGGTTTATTCGGGTTGTTCGCCACCCCTCGCCAGCACGAGATCATCGACCGAATCCAGGCTCTCATGACCGTCCTCGAAGGTCACGGGCATGTCGTCATGGACAGACTTGGAGCAGAAAGGCTGCGGAGCCAGGAGCGGATGAGCCGGGTATTGAGATCGCGGCGCAACGATCCTCGCACTGCCGCCTTCCTTCGCGTGTCGGGTCTGGAGATGAAAATGAGGCAATACGAGGACGGGGAGAGGTTCATACTCGCCGTCGAGGCAGAGGCCGGTTGGGAGACGGTGGGGCTCCTTTTCACAACACCGGAGGCGCTGCCCACCCTCTCCGAGATCGCTGAACCGGCGCGGTGGCTACGACGCGTCGCCTGAGCGAGCTGCAACACGCAGTTCTGGAATCGATCGAGCTCCCGATTGAGCCAACGGTGGTCGCTTTGTCCGGGGGCGCCGACTCCGCAGTCCTGGCGTGGGCAACCCTGGAGATCGGTTCCATGGCGAGATCCATCCACGTCGATCACTCCCTTGCAGCCTCTGGGCACCTGTTGGAGGCGGCGGACCAGATCGCCTCCCGGCTGGGAATCCAATTGCAGGTCTTGAAGCTGGAGCCGGTTCTGCCCGGTTCCGAGGAGGAGTGGCGTCGGTTCCGTTATGCCGCCCTCGTGGGCGCCCTCGAGCCAGGGGAGCTCCTGGCAACGGGGCACACCGCGGATGATCAAGCAGAGACCGTTCTCGGCAACCTGCTTCGCGGGGCCGGCAGCTCCGGTCTCTCGGGCATCCCAGCCCGTCGTGGACGCGTGGTCCGCCCTCTCCTCGGTGTATGTCGTTCCCAGACAAGGGAGCTATCCACCCTGCTCGGATTGCCCTTCTACGACGATCCCACCAACCTCGACACCGATCTCCGTCGCAACGCCCTCCGGCTGGAGCTGATCCCATTGCTGGAGGAAAGGTTCAATCCCCGCCTCAGGGAGTCCCTCGTTCGCATGGCACGATCGATCGGGTCCGACGAGGCGCTCCTTGCCGCGATTTCCGCCGAGGCACCCCTAGATCTCGATCCGGGAAGAGCGCGGGTCGCCGCCGGCGTGCTGCGGACGCTGCCTCGGCCGATCTCGGCGCGGCTGGTGAGGACCGCGTTGAGGTGGCTTCGGCCGCCGCATCCCGGGACGAGTGCCGAGGTGGTTGCCATCCACGAGGTGGCTTTTGGTGTCATCCCTCGAATAGAGGTCGAGGGGGGAGTGGTCGTTCGGCGGGAGGGTGCCTTCGTCACTCTCTCTCGGGGTGGCTAGCTTTCCGGGTCCACCGAGGAGGGCCCGTCTTGAGCATCGAGCCGCTGATCACCACCGAGCAGATCGAGGAGAAGCTCGCCGAGCTCGGCGCTGCGATAACGGCCGACTATCAGGGCAAGGACTTGCTCCTTGTTGGAGTGCTGCGAGGGGCCTTCATGGTCATGGCGGATCTTGCACGGCACATCGACCTCCCCGTGGAGTTCGACTTCATGGCGGTCTCGTCTTATGGAGCCTCGACCCAGACTTCGGGCGTGGTGAGGATCCTCAAGG
>CAZKFU010000197.1:0-3229 GCA_964552165.1 uncultured Acidimicrobiaceae bacterium | reverse complement strand
CCTCGGCCCCCCCATTCGGCTGAGCTGGGGCCCCGGGACCGCGCCCTCCGCACCCCGGCGCACACGCTCCCATTACCGTGACACCCATGCGCTCATACAACCTGGGCAACCCCGAGTTGGACGCATCGGTGCGGGCATTGGTCGCCGCGGCCTCGGAAAACCTCGAACGGGACCTCATCGAGGAGATGATCGTCACCGTCCTCAAGCTGTATCGCGATGGCTCCAATAGGGGTGACCTCAAGTTGATCAACACCGCCCTCAAGGAGATGAGGTTCTCCAACCTCGTCTTCTCCCGTCATCCCGAGCCCAAGGTCACCATCTATGGATCGGCGCGCCTGGGGGAGGATGACCCCAACTTCGAGATCACCGAGCGCTTCGCCTCCCTGATGGTGGAGAAGGGATGGGGAGTCATCACCGGCGCCGGTCCCGGGATCATGGAAGCGGGAAGCAAGGGCGCCGGGCCGGACCACTCCTACGGTGTCAACATCCGGCTTCCCTTCGAGGGCGACTCCAACCACTACCTGCTGCCCGAGCGCACCGTCAATTTCAAGTATTTCTTCACCCGCAAACTGGGCTTCGTCAAGGAGTCACACGCCTTCGTGATCCTTCCCGGGGGGTTTGGCACCCTCGACGAGGCGTTCGAGCTGCTGACACTCGTCCAGACCGGCAAGAGCGACCTCCATCCCATCGTCTTCCTCGAAGCACCCGGCACCGACTACTGGGCGCCCATCATCGAATTCATGCGCGATGTCCAGGTGGCGCGAGGGCTCATCTCCGAGGCAGACCTCAACCTGTTCCGGTTCACCACGAGCGCCGAGGAGGCGCGCGACGAGGTGTCCGGCTTCTATGCCAACTACCACTCCACCCGGTACGTGGAAGGAACCCTGGTGATCCGCATGTCACGCACCCCCGACAAGGGTCTGCTGGCCCGTCTCAACGAGGACTTCGCCGACATAGTCGTCACCGGGCAGATCGAGGTGATCGAGCCCACCGAGGCAGAGATCCGGGATCAGGACGCGCTCGACATGGCTCGAATCGCCTTTGTGTTCGATCGTCGCGGGTTTGGCCGGCTTCGCAGCCTCGTCGATGAGCTGAATGGCATCGTCACCGCCCCCGAGGCGTTGCGCCTCCCATCACCGATGGGCGAGGAGCAGGCCGAAAGACCCTGGTAACGGCGGTCCGAATCCCCTCCGGGATAAAGGAAGCTCACCATCACTACTACCATTGCGGGGTGCGCGACATCCTTTCAGACCTCGTTGCCGAACAGCAGTTTCTCGACCAGTCCCTGCAACGTATCCCGATAAAGATCTGGGACAAGAAGACACCTGCGGATCCGTGGACGGTTCGCGACACCATCAGCCATCTCGCCGATTTCGAGGAGATGGCAGCCGACACCATCGCCGGTGGCGAGCGCATCAAGGCGTGGCAGGAGACCTCCGACCTCCGAGCGCTGCGCTCCGAAGCGATCAAGAGAGGCCGGAAGATGCGCCCCCAGGACGTCATCGAGTGGTGGAGGGGCGGCCGCGCCAAGGTGGTCGAGCCACTCTCGCACATGAGCGCCTCCGACCGCATCGAGTGGATCGAAGGGTCGATGAGCGCCAAGACTTTCGCCAGCTACCGCCTCATGGAGACGTGGGCCCATGGGCTAGACATCTACACCGTGCTCCGCGCCGAAGGCGTCCTCGCCGAGGAGGTGGAGGACACGGCCCGCATCCGCCACGTCTGCTTCCTGGGATGGAAAACGCTGCCGCACGCCTTCAAGGCGGCCGGGGTCGACTACGAGCCCATCCGGGTCGAGGTGATCGGGCCCGGTTACGCCAAATGGGTGTACGGCCCAGAAGACGGCGACCAGTTGATCAAGGGACCGGCGTCTGATTGGGCGCGGTTGGTGGTGCGCCGTCTCAAGGCCGCCGACACCAGGCTCACCGCATCGGGAGAGTTCGCCGTCAAGGCCCTCGAGGTGGCCAAGGCATATGTCTGAACGCGCGCGGAGCCGCTGACACCCGCCGAACTCGCAGGTTCAGCCGTCGACATCGCATCGAGGGGGGGGAACACGTGTGGAAAAAGCTGGTGCGCACGACCTATTCCAGCTCGAGCTCATTTGCCCCAGGATGTGCCCGGGAGTGCGCTTTGTGAAACCCTTACCCAAAGATCCGCTGATCACAGTGATGGAAGAGGTCGTCGAGGACCTCCACGGTCACGTCCATCGTGTGTCCGACCTCGCCATCGGCATCGGCGGGCTTCTCGGGCTTGCTGAGCTCGACCTGGAGAGACTGGCGCTCGCCGGAGTTCTCCACGACGTCGGCAAGATTCATCTCGACCCTGGCATTCTCGCCAAGCCCGGCCCTCTCGACGACATGGAGCGCGATCTCGTGCAGCGACACCCCGAGCTTGGCTTCGCCATGACGAGGAATCGGCTCGACCCCAAGGTCGCCGAGGCCATCCTCTACCACCATGAGCGCTTTGACGGCCGCGGCTACCCCTTCGGTTTGGCCGGTGCCGAGATCCCCATCCTGTCCCGAATCATCCTCGTCTCTGACGCCTTCGACGCAATGACGTCAGACCGCTCTTACCAGCCGGCTCTGCCCACGGCACACGCCATCGACGAGATATTCGCCCACTCCGGCACTCAGTTCGACCCCAATGTCGTCGAGGCGCTGCTCACCCTCGCCAAGGCCGGCCGCCTCCTCCCGATAACCGCCACCGCCTGACCGGGACGACCTTGTCGCCGGTGGGTGATACCTTCACCCCATGGCCGCCCTGGATCTGTTCCAACCACCGACGCGGGCTTGGTTCGAGGCATCATTCCTTCAACCCACCGCGGCACAGGAGGGCGGATGGAAGGCCATAGCTGAGGGGGGCCACACCCTCATCCATGCCCCCACAGGGTCGGGGAAGACCCTCGCCGCCTTCCTCTGGGCAATCGACCGGCTCCATGCCGAGCCCACGCCCGCCCGGGACCGTAGATGCCGTGTCCTCTACGTATCGCCGATGAAAGCCCTTGCCTACGACGTCGACCGCAACCTGCGCGCCCCTCTGGTCGGCATCAGGCATGCAGCAGACCGTTTGGGCGTCGGTGCGATACCAGAGCTCACCACTTTCCTGAGGAGCGGCGACACCTCCCCCGAGGACCGCCGGCGAATGCAGCGGACACCACCCGACATCCTCATCACCACTCCGGAGTCTCTGTATCTGATGCTGACCTCCGCCGTCCGTGATGTACTGGCGA
>CAZKFU010000196.1:0-3233 GCA_964552165.1 uncultured Acidimicrobiaceae bacterium | reverse complement strand
GCTCCACCTTCGCTGTGAGTTGCGTGGCCGGAATCGAGGCGAACGAGTCCCGCGCTCGTGAGCTGGTGGAGCGAAACGCCATCATCGTCACCGCCCTCAACCCACACATCGGGTATGACGCAGGGGCCCGAATAGCCAAGGAGGCGGTGGAGACCGGTCGGGCCGTCCGCGAGCTGGTGCTGGAGGCGGGGTTGATGACGGCCGAGGAGCTCGACCAGGCCCTCGACCTGAAGAAGATGACCGAGGGCGGCATCCTCTAACCCCGACCGCTCTTCGTTTTCGCGCAGGAAACGGTGCGGATTTGACGCCATCCGTGCGCGAAAACGAAGGGGGGAGGAGTGGTGAGTGTGTGGGGAAGAACCCGGGTGAGCGTTGCCACGGCCGCACCCCTAGAAGTGGCGACGAGATGACGGCATTCTTGGGGAAATGGATCTCGACGATGTGATCCGCCGGCTTACGGGTGTGCAGCACGGAGCCGTTTCTGCTCGGCAGCTTCGCGAGGCCGGCATGGCCCGGCATGCGATTCGCCGGAGGGTCGATTCAGGGATGTTGGTACCAGTCTCGAGCAGGGTCTTTGTGCTCGGGGGCTCTCCATCAACCGGGGCGCGTCGGGTGTCGGCCGCGGTGCTCGACGCTCCCGACGGCGCCATGCTCTCCCACCGGTCGGCTGCGGCCTGGTGGAATCTCCCCGGGTTCGATCTCCGATCGAAGCTGGAGGTCGTGGTGCCTCGGAGAGGGGCACCGGCTACCACCGAACTGGCCCAGTGGCACTACCAGGGTGGCCTTCCGGCCAAGGAGACCCGGGTCGTCATCGGTGTGCCGGTGACCTCGCCGGCACTCACTTTGGTGCACCTAGGTGCCGTCTGTCATCCCGCTCGTGTGGAGCGGGCTTTGAACAATGCCCTCGCCACGAGAATCGTCACCCTCAAAGGCATTCGAAGCCTTCTCGCGCTTGTCGGCGCTCGGGGCCGAAATGGTGTGGGTGTGCTGCGAGCAATCCTCGACGAGCTCCCGGCGGATTATGTCCCACCCGGGTCGAGCCTGGAAAACCGAGTATTGGGTTTGGCCGAGGCCGCGGGGGTTGAGGTCAAGGCCCAAATCGAAATCGGGGATGAGGAGCAGTGGCTGGGACGAACCGACATGTCACTCATCGGGTTGCCGGGTGTCATAGAGGTCCAAAGCGTTCGCTACCACGGTTGGTTTCTGGACCGGATCGCGGATGAGGAGCGGTTTAGACGGTTTCGTCGGGCCGGCTTCGAGGTGTTGGCGGTGTGGGACGAGGATGTCTGGCAGCGGCCGTGGGAGGTTCAAGCCGCCATCATCCGCTTCCGCAATGAGCTCCTATACCGCCAGCCTTCCGTTTTCGCGCAGGAAACGGTGCGGATTTGACGCCATCCGTGCGCGAAAACGAGGGGGGGAGGGGGGTTGGGGTCGGTCAGGGGAGGCCGTCGAGGGCCTCGGCGAGGGTGGTCCAAGGAAGGTTGGCGCACTTGATCCGCACCGGGTATTTCCTCACGCCCTGCAAAGCCTCCAGGTCTCCGAGCACCGCGCCGGGGCGATCCGGATCGAGCCCGGGGTCACCGTCGGAGTCGATCGACATCATCGCCCGAAACTTTCCGGTGACCTCGTCGATGGCGGATCGGCTCTTCCCCTTCACCGCCTCCGACATCATCGATGCCGAGGCCTGGCTGATGGAGCAGCCCTGGCCGGTCACGGAGATCCCGGCGACGGTGTCTCCGTCGAGCTTGAGGGCGACCACGACCTCGTCGCCGCAGAGGGGATTGACGCCATCGGCGGTGGCGTCGTAGTCCTCGAGGGGATCCCGGTTTCGAGGGGTGCGGTAATGGTCGAGGATCACCTCTCGGTAGAGGTCGTCGAGACTCACGTCACCACCCCAAAGATGTCGCCCGCTCGACGCAGACCGCCGACGAGGGCGTCGATGTCGGCCTCGTCGTTGTAGACATAGAACGAGGCTCGCACCGTCGCCGGAACCTCGAGACGGCGCATCAGCGGCCTGGCGCAGTGGTGGCCCGCCCGCACCGATACCCCGCCCTCATCGAGGATCGTCGCCAGATCGTGAGCATGTACTCCCTCCATCGAGAGGGACAGCACGCCACCCCGGTCGACGGTGTCGCCGGCCCCCTGGATCTTCACCCCGGGAACATCCGATAGTCGTTGGAGGGCGATCCCTGTCAACTCGCGGTCGTGCGCAAAGACCTTTTCCATCCCGATCCCCTCCAGGTAGTCGATGGCGGCGTCGAACCCCACGGCCTCGATGATGGGAGGGGTGCCCGCCTCGAATCGATGCGGAATGTCGGCCCAGGTGGCGTCGTGGAGGGTGACGTCGGAGATCATCTCGCCTCCGTACTCGAAAGGCTCCATTTCCTCGAGTGCATCCATTCGGCCCCAGAGGGCACCGATCCCCGTAGGGCCCAGCATCTTGTGCGCCGAGAAAGCAAGAAAGTCGGCGCCAATGAGCTCCACATCAACCGGGACGTGGGGCACCAGCTGCGCCCCGTCGACGACGACACGGGCGCCCACCTCGTGGGCGATCTCGGCGATAGCAGTCACAGGTGGGATGGTGCCCAGGACATTGGACATCCCCGTTACCGCGACGATCTTGACGTCGGGACCGATGTTGGACTGGAACCACTCCATGTCGAGCCGGAAGTCATCGGTCATGGGGATGTGCTGCAAGGTGGCGCCGGTGCGTTTGGAGACGATCTGCCATGGGATGAGGTTGGCGTGGTGCTCGATCTCGGTGGCGATTATGCGATCGCCGGCGCCGAGCCGGGGCAGGGCCCACCCGAAGGCAACCGTATTGAGCGCCGTAGTGGTGCCCCTGTTGAATATCAGCTCCTCGGGTTGGGCACCGATGAACTGGGCCACCCGGCTCCGAGCCGCCTCGTAGGCATTCGTCGCCTCCACCGAGAGGCGGTAGGCGCCGCGGTGAACGTTGGCGTAGTGGGTGCGTGCGAACTCGGACATGGTGTGGAGCACCTGGTCGGGCTTTTGCGACGAGGCACTGGAATCCAGGAAGTGGATACCTTCGCCGAGGATGGCGAAGTCGGGCTTGAGGTGGGCGAGATCGGTCACAACTAGGTCAACACGGTACGGAACGTTTCGTATCCCTCTTCCTCGAGCCGGGTGGCGAGCGAGGCGTCCCCGCTCTCGATGACCCGGCCATCGATGAATATATGGACTCGGTCGGGGGTGATGTAGTCGAGTAGCCG
>CAZKFU010000195.1:0-3234 GCA_964552165.1 uncultured Acidimicrobiaceae bacterium | reverse complement strand
ATGATCCGCCGCTACGCCAGGGAAGGGCGGCTTCCCGCCTACAAACTCCCTGGTGGCCGGACCTTCAAGTTCTTTCGGGATGAGATCCTCGATTTTGTCCGCGCCCACCCGGTGACTCCCGAGAGAGAGGACGTCATTGGGGGGGACCGGGCCAGATGACCGCAACTATCTGAGAGATAGGGACAACCGACACCACACCGTCCTCATCCACCGCCTCGATGTGGTCGGCGGCTACAACAGTCACCCGGGCTGGAATCGCCTCATCGGAGAGGAGCCGCATCTCGACCGGCCCGCCCCACGCCGCTGCTTCGGCGAGTCGGGCCTTGAGAGTTCTCGACCCACCGGTCACGGGGCGGGCGCCACCGGACAGGGAGGGATCGATCCTGAGATGGATGGCATCGAGCGCCACGTCCGCGATCCGCTCTCCGCTGTCGACGGTGGCGAAGTCGTCTCCGACCGCGAGGAGGTGCCCCCGAAAGCGAAAACTGCCCCGCGAGGCGACTACCCGGTCGCCGTGCGCCATGACCATGGCCACGGCCTCTCCCAGCCGGAGACGTCGCCTACGCAACAGCTCGGAGAGCCGCTCATCCTCCTCGGCCTCACCCAACCACTCAGCTCCCGCTCCCCATCGGAGCTCGGCCGCCATTTCATCCATCGGTCCCGTTGGGCCTTCTTCTGGCACTGTTTTCGCGGTCTCGACATCGCGCCGCGCCCCCACGATAGGTTGGCGTGATGTCGGGAAAACCGGCGCCGGCGCTCAGAAGAGCGAAGGAGGCACCAGCCCCGACGCGTGTTCCCGCATGGCTCCGGCCCTCGGCGGCGCATGTCCTGATCGCCCTCGCTGCGCTAGCCGCTTTCACCCTGAATCTCATCGTTCTCAGGGGCAACTCCCAAACCGCCATGGTTGCGGTGGCAGCGGTGGCGATTCAGTCGGGTGAGACGATCGACGAGTCAGCGATCCGGTATATCGAAATCGCGGCCGGGTTTGAGGGAATTGACTCCCTATACACATCTGACCAGAGCAGCTCCCTGGTGGGGATGGTCGCCACCCGCCCGCTTGGTCCTGGGACCTTGATCGACCGCGGGTCAGCCACCGAGGGGGCCGCCACCGGGTCGTTGCGGGCGATGAGCATTCCTGTCTCGACCGAGCATGCTGCCGGCGGACTCATTCGCGCCGGCGACCGAGTCGACGTGATAGTCACCGATGGTGGGGTGGCGAGGTTCGCGGTCACCGACGTCGAGGTCCTCGGCGCGGCACCGCCGGCCTCCGGCGGTATCGGGGCGGTCACTGCCTACTACGTGATCCTCGCTGTTGACTCTGATCAGGCCCTGGCGCTGGCGTCGGCGCTGGGCTCCGGCGCCATCGAGGTGGTGCGGTCTACGGGAGCCGATCCGATACTTCCACCTCCAGTAGAGGTTGGCGATGGGCCCTGATATCGCCTTGGCGGCTTCAGCACGCGACTGGTCCGACCGGGTACATGCCCATCTCGTCGACCACGGCGGAGGGTTGGTAAGGGCCCGTGTCATGGGCCGTGAACAGGCATTGGCCGAACGTTTCGAGATCCTGCTCATCGATGACATCTGCTCGTTTCTGACCCCAAGGTTGGTCGAGGACCTGGCGCGGCTTGGGCGCCAGGTGGTAGGGGTCTATTCACCCGACGACGGCCCTGATGCCAAGCGCCGACTGCTCGAATGCGGCGTCGCCGCCGTGGTCGAAGCCGAGGCACCACCCGAGGAAATACTGGCGGTGGTGCGACAGGCTTTGGCGGTTCAACCGGTGGTGGCAAAGCACCGACACGATGCGGTTGACCGGGGCAGCCGCATCGTCGTCGGTGGGCCGCCCGGGGGTGTCGGCGTCACGGAGGTTGCCATTGCGCTGAGTCACTCCCTCGCAGAGGTCGGAGCGGCCGCGGCCGTTGTCGACATTGACCAGGCGTGGCCGTCGATCGCTCAGCGCTTGTCGCTCCCGCTTCATCCCAACCTGCGTTCGGCGGTTGACATGGCACACCGCCGTGCCAGCGGCACGGCTACCGATGCTCTCATGCACGCCAAGGGATTCTCGGTGTTGGGTGGGGTGGCCAATCCCGACGGAGCTGCTCCAGTGCGGCTTTCCGATCTGGCGCTGGTTCTCGACGATCTCGGTGGGGACCTCGATTGGATCGTCATCGACGCCGGGACGGGGTTGAGTTCATTCCAATTGGAGGCCGCCGAAAGCGCCGACCTCGTCATTGGCGTCGGCGCCGGAACTCCGGTCGGAGTGACCCGTCTCATCAAATGGGCTCGGCGCATCATCGAGAGTGTCGACCCGGGTCGGATGCTGGTTGCGGTGAACCGGGTGGCACGGTCCCGTTTCACTCAGGGTGAGATCGGCATTGAGATCGCTGCTGCCCTCCCCGGTGTCACCAGCGTGGTCCTCCCTGAAGACGCCCATGTCGGCGACGCCGCCTGGAGTGGCGAACCTGCCGTCAAGGGCCATTTCGCGACGACGGTGCGGCGTTTTGCCCGATTTCTGGTTACCGAAAGAGTCCGATGACAGCTGCTTTCGACGAGCTGCGGCGACGAGCCCTGGCCAGGGTGGATGGATCCGACATCGACCCTGGGGCCCACGTGGGCCGTATTCGCGAGATAGTGCAAGCCACCGTCGACGAGTACCAGAAGGCTGCTCACCTCGGAGATGGTGTCGCTCTTGCCGATCCCGCGCTCACGGTGGACCGTCTCATCAAGTCGGTGTCGAGGTTCGGGCCGCTCACCGAGCTTTTCGAGCGATCGGACATCGAGGAGATCTTCATCGAGGGGAGCCGAGTCACTTACCTCGAGTCGGCGGGCTGGCTTCGTGGGCTTGATCAACCCACAACCGAGGATGAGAACAGACAGGTGATCGACCGTCTGATAGCGGAGACCGATCGCAGGCTCGATGCATCCTCACCTATCGCCCAGGCCCGGGTGCTGGGCGGCTCGGCACGGCTGACGGCGGTGATACCGCCCATCTCTGATCGCCTCTCGGTAACGATCCGCAAGTACGCGTTGCGGACAGAAACCCTCGACTCGCTGGTGGAGCTGGAGTCGCTCAGTGCGGATTCGGCTCGATTCCTCGCAACTGCCGTCGCCGCGTCGGCGTCGGTAATCATTTCTGGTCCTCCGGGGGCTGGGAAGACGTCGCTGCTCGCTGCTCTGATGCGGGCGGTCCCGGCAGATCATTGCGTTCGCGTCTGTGAAGAGGTTCGCGAGCTTCAC
>CAZKFU010000194.1:0-3237 GCA_964552165.1 uncultured Acidimicrobiaceae bacterium | reverse complement strand
TCGAAGATCCCGAGGCTAGGGCGTCGCCTTAAGAAGGCATCCGACGCCGACACCACCGGGACGAGCACCGAGTCCAAGGCGGTCGATAAGAATGCCGCCACTGCGGCGCCACTGGAGAAACCGGCGTCCACTCGCTCACACCGGTCTCTTCCCAAGCCCATCGCCAAGGTGACTGCATGGTGGGCTGACAGCGTCCCCGTCTGGGCCAGGGGAAGGGCGGCCATCGTCGCCGCCGTGGTTTTCCTGGTGCTGGCCATCATCTACACGACGGTTGTCTCGACGGTGATCATCGTCGCTGGAATCGTTGCCCTCATCGCCGGAGCGTTTGGGATGACAGATCAGTTGGTCGCCGCCAGGTTCCCCGCTCACATCACGCCCATGGGTTGCATCCTGGGCGGAAGCGGGCTCATCGTGTTCGGGATCCTGGTCGGGATCCTGCTCTAGTCGGCGATTCCCACTAGCGCCTTCGCAACCGCACCCGCTCCACCGTGTGGTCGGCTCGCTTCTCCAGGATCAGAGTCGCTCTCTCCCTCGTCGGGAGGATGTTCTCGTTCAGATTGACGAGGTTGATCCCGGTCCATATGCGGCTGGCCACCTCGATCGCCAGCTCGTCGGAGAGATCGGCGTACTTGTGGAAATAGTTCTCCGGGTCCTGAAACGCCGTATCCCTGAACGTCAGGAATCGCTGCACGTACCAATTCTCGATGTCGACGGGGTCGGCATCGACAAAGATCGAAAAGTCGAAATAGTCCGACACGAACAGCGATCCCTCTCCTGCCTGGAGAACGTTCAGCCCTTCGAGAATGAGGATGTCGGGTTGGGACACCCTTCTCTCTTCCCCAGGAACGATGTCGTAGGCGACATGTGAGTACACCGGTGCCAACACCTCTTCCTCACCCGCCTTTAGCGCCTCCATGAACGCCAGCAGCGCTTTGCGGTCATAGCTCTCAGGAAACCCTTTTCGTTCCATGAGCCCGCGACGCGTCAGCTCCTCGTTGGGATAGAGAAACCCGTCGGTGGTGACCAGATCGACCCGGGGGTGATCGGGCCACCGGGCGAGCAGGGCCTGGAGAACACGGGCGATGGTCGACTTGCCGACCGCCACCGAGCCAGCGATACCGATCACGTAGGGAACCGAATGAGTGGGGACTCCGAGAAACGTGTCGGTGACCCCGGACAGCTGATGCCAGGCCCGGACATAGAGGTTCAACAGGCGCGACAGCGAGAGGAAGCTCCTCTCCACTTCTGTGATGTCGAGGGCGACGTTGATGCCCCGAATCTTCTCGACATCGTCCGCGGTGAGGGTGAGCGGGGTATTGGCGCGAAGAGCTGCCCACTCGTCGCGCGTGAAGGTGATATAGGGGGAGGGTGCCACGACCCGGATCAGGGTACCCAGGACACTGGCTCAGCCTCTAGACGAGCTCGATTATGGCTTCCTCGGCGCCGTCACCGCGACGTGGGCCCAGTCTGGTGATCCGGGTGTAGCCGCCCGGGCGCTCGGCATAGCGGGGAGCCACCTCATCGAACAGTTTCACCACGGCGTCCCGATTGCGGAGGGTCTTCATCACGGTGCGCTTGGCGTGGATGTCACCTCGGCGAGCCTTGGTAATCAGCTTCTCCGCCAACGGTCGCAACGCCTTGGCCTTGGCCAAGGTGGTGGTGACACGCTCCTCCTCGAAGAGAGCGGTCGCCAGGTTGGCCAGCAGAAGTCGCTCGTGGGCGGGGGATCCCCCGAGACGGGGTCCCTTCCTGGGGCGTGGCATGTCAGCCTCCGCCTCCGTCGGCGAGACTTAGCCCCAGCTCGTCGAGCTTTGCCGAGACCTCGTCGAGGCTCTTCTGCCCGAAGTTGGTGATGTTGAGCAGATCCTCGGACGTCCGCTCGACCAGCTCGCCCACGGTTTTGATCTGGGCGCGGCGGAGACAGTTCCGGGGGCGCTCCGAGAGGTCCAGCGCCTCGATGGGAAGGTCGAGGTCGGGCGAGCCCGAGCTCTCCGGCTCCACATCGCCCAGCTCTAACCCGACGCCTTCACCGATGTCGGCGAAGAGCCCCATCAGCTCGCCGAGGGTCTTCCCGGCCGAGGAGACCGCCTCTGCCGGGTCGATGGCACCGTTGGTCTCTACATCGAGGATCAGCTTGTCGAAGTTGGTCATCTGGCCGACCTGAGTCGACTCGACCTTGTAGGCGACCTTGCGCACCGGGGAGTAGATGGAGTCCACGGGGATCACCCCGATGGAGGCCCCCGATGGCTTGTTGCCGTCGGCAGTCCGATAGCCGACGCCCTGGCCGACGGTGAGCTCCATCTCGAGACGGGCTCCGGCACTCAACGTGGCGATGTGTAGGTCGGGGTTGACGATCTCGACACCGGCGGGGACCTTGAGATCCCCAGCGGTGGCGTTGCCTGCTCCCTTGGCGGACAGGTAGAGGGTGTGGGGACCGGCGTCGTCCATCCGCACCACCACCCTCTTGATGTTGAGGATGATGTCGACGACGTCCTCGACGACGCCGTCGACGGTGGAGAACTCGTGTTGGACACCCTCGATCTGAATCGACGTGACTGCAGCGCCAGGTATCCGCGACAGAAGGGTCCGGCGGAGGGTGTTGCCGAGGGTGTACCCGAATCCCGGCTCGAGGGGCTCGACTATGACCCGAGATCGGGTGTCGGAGATGCGCTCTTCTTCTATTTGGGGGCGTTGGACGATCAACAAAGTGGCTACCTCACTTGGAGTAGAGCTCGACGATCAACTGTTCATTAATGGCGGTGTCGATCTGATCCCTTTGGGGATGATCACGGACAACCACTGTGCGATCCTCGAGGTTGGCCTGGAGCCAGTCGGGGGTGACTCGATCCTGGGTGTCGACAGCGTGCTGAACAACCACGATGTCCCGGCTCCGCTCCTTCAAAGTCACCACATCGCCTGGTCGCAACTGATAGGACGGGATGTCAACCTTCTTTCCGTTGACGAGGAAATGGCCGTGGTTGACGAGCTGCCTGGCCTGGGGACGGGTTGCGGTGAAACCGGAGCGCCACACCACGTTGTCGAGACGCAGCTCGAGATACCGAAGGAGATTCTCCCCGGTGATCCCCGGGGCGCGAGCCGCCTTCTCGTAATAGCGGCGGAACTGACGCTCCAGGATGCCGTACATCGTGCGCAACTTCTGTTTCTCGCGCAGCTGAACCAGATAGTCGCTCTCCCTGATGCGGCCTCGTCCGTGATCGCCCGGCGGATAGGGGCGAC
>CAZKFU010000193.1:0-3244 GCA_964552165.1 uncultured Acidimicrobiaceae bacterium | reverse complement strand
GCTCAGTGCCGGGGAGACACTGCTTGTCCTCGGTGGCGCTGGTGGAGTGGGGCTGGCGGCGGTGCAGATCGGAAAGGCATTGGGAGCGCATGTGATCGCCGCCGTCTCATCCGAGGAGAAGGCGAAGGTGGCCGCGGACAACGGGGCCGAAGCCACGATCCGCTATGAACTGATCTCTCTGAGAGACGCACTCAAAGAGATCGCCCCATACGGCGTCGATGTCGTCTTCGACCCGGTGGGAGGCGCCGTCACCGAGACCGCCCTTCGATCGCTGGGCTGGGGCGGGAGATTGCTGATAATCGGTTTCGCCTCGGGTGACATCCCCTCCATTCCCACCAACCTGACACTGCTCAAGGGGGCCGCGGTCGTCGGGGTCTTCTGGGGCCGCTTCACTCAGGAGGATCCTTCTGCGGCCGCCTCCAACTTCGCCACTCTGTTTCAATGGCTGGCCGAAGGCCGCATTCGGCCCCTGGTCGACGCCAGTTTCGATCTCGATTCCGCCATCGATGCTTTACGACTCGTGGCGAACCGCCAGGCCATCGGAAAGCTCGTCGTCATACCGTGACCCAGGTCGACGTGGTTGTAATCGGCGGCGGCATCGCCGGGGTGTCAGCCGGCTATCACCTTGCTCCTGAACACCGGGTTCTTCTCCTCGAGCAGGAGCCGACACTGGCCTACCACACCACCGGCCGTTCCGCGGCCATGTTCGTCATCAACTATGGGGCCCAAGGGGTTCGACCCCTGGCGGCAGCAAGCGAGAGCTTCCTGATCAGCCCGCCCGAAGGTTTGGTCGACCAACCCCTACTCACCCCGCGCCCGGTTCTATGGGTGGCCCGCCACCATCAAGCCGCGGAGTTGGAGTCGATCCTCGAGGAGGGCAAAGCCTTCGGGACCCGCCACCTCACCCCCGAAGAAGCCAGGAGACTGGTCCCAGAGCTCAGAAGCGAGATCCATGTTGGAGCCGCCTATGAGGAGCACGCCAGCGAGATCGATGTCGCCGCTCTCCATCAGGCTTTCGTGCGCGGGATGCGCCGCCATGAAGCTGAGGTCCGCACCGACAGCCGGGTCACTTCCATCGAGCGCGTCGCGCAAGGCTGGAGGGTGATGACCGGCGGGGGCGACATGGTCACCTGCCGGATGGTGGTCAACGCCTCCGGCGCCTGGGGAGACGTCCTGGCGACCCTCGCCGGGTTGGAGCCGCTCGGCCTGACTCCCCTGCGGCGAACCGCATTCATGGCGCCTGGACAACCTTCCTGGTCGGGGTGGCCGATGTTGATCAACGTCGGGAACGACTTCTATCTCAAACCAGACGGCTCTCAGCTGTTGTGCTCACTGGTCGACGAGACACCTTCTCCTCCCGGCGACGCCAGGCCGCTCATGGAGGATGTCGCCCTCGCCATCGACGCCATCAACAAGGCGACCACCATCGGGATCCGCTCGGTCAAGTCGTCGTGGGCCGGGCTCCGCACCTTCGCACCCGACCGCGACATGGTGATAGGGGAGGACCCCGACTCCCCTGGCTTCTACTGGCTGGTGGGCCAGGGCGGAACCGGGATCCAATGCGCTCCGGCGTATGGCGCCCTCCTCGCCGCGCTCATCGGCGACAAGCCACCGCCTGTCGACCCCACTCCGTATTCCCCCGCCCGGCTGCGGAAGCCATCACCCCACCAGGTCGAGGAAAGCCTCCACGATCGCCAGGTCCTCGAGTAGCAGACCCATGTCGACACTGTCATCCCCGGGACCGTGATAGTTGGGGTTGTCGGGACGCCACATGAACGCCGAGGGGACCCCTCATGATCGGAAATGTCACCGCGGGAGTCGGGGACGACGGTCACCCCGACACTTTCCCCGGCGCTGACAAGAAGGTCTCGCGCCGTGGGGTCGGTCTGGTTGTAACGGACCGCCAGTAGCCGATCGCCCACCCCAACCATGTCCACCGAGAGCATGAAGTCGGGGAGGTTGCCCTGCGCCTCCATGTCGCTTGCCATTTGCCGTGACCCGTAGTGGTGGGCGCTCGCCGGGTATCCCGAGAGCCTTTCCTCGGCCCCGAAAAAGGCGACGATCACGGTGAGCGTCTGGGGTGGGTCGGCAGCGAGACGCGTCATCAGCTCGCTGAGCACCGCGACGCCACTCCCGTTGTCGTCGATTCCTGGTGACCCGGGAACCGAGTCGTAGTGGGCGCCGAGAAGCACTGTGGTCGGCCCGTCACCGATCATGGTCCACACGTTCCGGGAGCCGAGCTCGTTGGGCAGCTGGACATGGTCGACGTTGATCGGGAGGTTTAGGTCGTCGATCAGATAGGCCAGGTAATCGGCCGTGAGGTGCTCCTCAGGGCTTCCGGCCACCCTGGGGCCGGTTGCAGTGAGCTCGGCGATGACCTCGGCCATGATCTCGCCGGCCGCCGGGACGTAGATGGTGGTGGACGTGGTGGACGTCGTCGAGGTCGAGCTGATCGATGTCGCCGTGGTCAAGGTGGGGGAGGTGCTGATTGCCGCCGACGTTGTGGTGAGCTCCGGTTGGGTTTCCTCGGTCCCGCACCCCGCCACCACCACCAGGAGAAACGCAATCGTCATCGCTCTCATCGCTGGTTGATTCTCGCACCGGCACAGGCCAAGCGGAGGGTCCTCCCCGGTGGCTGTCTCTCCCGGGTAGGCGGCGGGTCCGGTTGGGACCCGCCGCTCCCCCGCTACGAGGCCGGAAACGCCTCGGTGAATGCCGCCTCGAGCTCGGGGGTGGCTTCCCCACTGAACCCGCAGACACTGACGATGCCATCGGTCGCCGTGATGAGATAGCGGCGCCCCTCCACGAAGTCGACCCCGCCCAGCAGGATGGACGTCCCCGCCATCGGAGCCGACACCTCGACGGTGCTGGCGTTGCCACCTTTGAACCAGCGGTCGACTTCGATCACCACCGTCTCGGCGGTGGCGGAGGTGACTGTGCCCCCAAAGGCGACAGGCATCTCGGACAGGAACCCGACATCGAAGGGGACACATATCGCCATGATGTCGTCTGTGGCCACCGAGAGCGCCAGCGGCGCCTCATCCGGCGCTCCCCGATCGATGTTGGCGATGGCCAATGCTCCCAGCACCACCGCAGCTGCTGCGGCCACGGCGAGGGCCTGTCGGCGCTTGGGCGGTGCCGGCGAATTGTTCAGCCGGGCCACGTCCTCGGACTTGCTGCTCGAGATCATGATCTCCTCCATAAGCGTTTGGAAGCGCTCGCTTCCCATCGGGTCTACGTCCAC